>JAISBN010000038.1 GCA_031266175.1 Treponema sp.
GGTGATCTTCGATGCTTTTGGCGGGCTGGCCGGGTATATCCAGGGTGGCTTTGCGGGATTCGGCCATCAATCCCCCCACCAGCTCGGTGATGATGGCAAAGGCCCGGTTCTGCGACGCCCTGGCTATTTCCAGGTGGAACTGGTTATCCCCCCGGATGCCGTTGCCCCCTTGCTCGATTTCCGACTGCATATCCAGAATGGCGCTGTATATTTGGGCAACCTGTTGTTTAGAGGCGTTTTTTGCCGCCAGCCCTGCCATGTGGACTTCCAGGTGGAGCCGGACGTCAATAATGTCCGCGGCCAGTTTGTGGTCCTGGGCCATCATGGCGGAAAGGGGGGAAAGGACATTTTCGATAGAAACGGAACCAACGTAGTTTCCCCCGCCGGTAACGGAATAGATATAGCCCTTGCTTTCCAGGGACCGCAGGGCTTCCCGCAGGCTGGTCCGGCTCACCCCCATCTCTTCCGCCAAAATCCGCTCGGGGGGGAGTTTCTGGCCTACCGCGAGGGTCCCGGATCGGATTCGCTGGACTATCATTTCAACCACTTCTTCGTAAATCCGCTTGTGCTGGAGCTGTTCAAACATAGGATCCTCCAAAATACCGTCATTATAATTGAACTTGTTCCAAAACTAATTGACTATGCGCTAAAGCGCATGGTTTTGGAACAAGTTCTTGCGGTTTTTCGGCCTATGGCCTACAAAACCGCAGTTTTTAAAGGAAGCTGGACAAGCGGAGCTTGTCTTCCCAAAAACTGAAGTTTTGGAACAGCCTCAATTGGCCTTTTAATAATACCAATTTTTTCATTGTAATACCAGTTATAGTTTGATATAATGAGTTTGTCAAGTTTTATCCTTATGCAGCGGATTTTGTTTTTTTTTATATTTTTTATACCGGAGGATTGAGTAAACAATGGAACAGAAAACAAAGCGGAAACCAAAATATAGTAAAGAGCTGTTGACGGACATCTACTATGTTATGAAACAGGTGCGGCTTTTTGAAGAGGCGGCATTTCGTTTTTTCCAGGAGAACAAGCTCCGGGGTTCGGTCCACCTGTGTATCGGCCAGGAGGCGATCTGCTCGTCGGTGATAGCCCTTTTAAATGACGGGGATTATATTACCTCCACCCACCGGGGCCACGGCCACGGTATTGCCAAAAGCCGGGACCTGAAAAGCGCCTTTTCCGAGCTTATGGGAAAGGAAACGGGGTTTTGCCACGGCCGGGGCGGGTCTATGCATATCTGCGATCTGGCTAAAGGCAACCTGGGGGCCAATGCCATTGTCGGCGGGGGCCTTCCCATTGCCGTGGGGGGCGCCCTGGCCCAGAAACTGCGGAAGCAGGACAACGTTACCGTTTCCTTCTTTGGCGACGGGGCCAGCAACCAGGGAACGTTCCACGAATCCCTGAACCTTGCGTCGGTTTGGAAGCTGCCGGTTGTTTTTGTCTGCGAAAACAACGGTTTCGGTATCTCGGTGCCCGTGCGGGAATCCACCTCGGTTAAGAACATCGGGGAGCGGGCTGCGGCTTACGATATGCCCGGCTATGTAATAGATGGGAACGACGTTATCGCCGTTCTGGACGCTTTCTCCGCCTGTAAGGAACGGGCCCTCAAGGGGGAAGGGCCTTCCCTTATTGAATGTAAAACCTACCGGTGGAAAGGCCACTGGACCGGCGATCCGGAGGTGTACCGTACCAGGGAAGAAGTGGCGGCCTGGATGGAAAAGTGTCCTATCAAGCGGTTTCGGGCGTATCTTTTGGAGGCCGGCCTTGCTTCCCAAGAGGAACTTGACGCTATGGAAACCAAAGCCCAGGCGGAAGTTGACGAGGCGGCCCGGTTTGCCCTTAACGCGCCGGAACCGGACCCGGCCCGGGTAATGGACGGTATGTATGTAGAAGGAGCGTACCCCAGATGAGTATTAAAACCTACGCGATTGCCATACGGGATGTGCTGGCGGAAGAAATGCGCCGGGATCCGGAAGTGTTTATTATGGGAGAGGACGTAGCCAAACAGGGGGGGATTTTCGGCTGTACCCGGGGGCTGCTGGATGAATTCGGCGGGGACCGGGTACGGAACACCCCCATATCGGAAAACACCTTTGTCGGCGCCGGCGTGGGGGCCGCCAGTGTGGGTATGCGGCCCGTGGTGGAACTGATGTATATGGATTTCCTCTATCTGGCCATGGATCAGGTACTGAACCAGGCCGCGAAGATCCGCTATATGTTTGGGGGCAAGGTAAAGGTCCCCATGGTGATCCGGGGACAGCAGGGTATAGGCCGGGGCAACGGCGCCCAACATTCGCAGTCGGTGGAGTCGATGATGATGAACATCCCCGGCATCAAGGTAGTCTGCCCCTCCACCCCGGCGGATGCCGCGGGCCTCTTTCGTACCGCCATCCGGGACGATAATCCGGTGCTGTTCTTTGAACACAAGGCTCTCTATTCTACCAAGGGCGAAGTGCCCGATGATCAGGAATACGCCATACCCTTTGGCCGGGCCGAGATCGTCCGGGAGGGGAAGGACGCAACCGTGGTGGCGAATTTCCTGTACCGGGGAAAATCCCTGGAAGCGGCGGAGGCCCTTGCCAAAGAGGGGATCTCCGTGGAGATTATCGATCCCCGGACCCTGGTACCCCTGGATATCGATACCATCGCCGCGTCGGTCAAAAAAACCGGCCGCCTGGTAACGGTCCACGAGGCCCATAAAAACATGGGCTGGGGAACGGAGATTGCCGCCCTGGTAACGGAAAAGGCCTTCGCCTACCTGGACGCTCCCCCGGAACGGGTGGGTTCCAAGATGTGTTCCCTTCCTTTTAACCTGGGCCTTGAAAACGCCGTTGTACCCCAGACGGAAGACATCGTGGCCGCCGTCAAGAAAACCCTCCATTTGGCTTAAGGAGCATAGTATGGCTGAACGGATCATAATGCCCAAGCAGGGCCTCCAGATGACCGAGGGAACCGTTGTTGAATGGCTTGTCCAGGAAGGAGGCGCGGTGGTTGAGGGCCAGCCCCTCTTTACTATAGAAACCGACAAGGTGACTATCACCATCGATGCCCTGGTATCGGGGACCCTGCTCAAAATTGTCGCCGGTCCCGGCGTAACCAGGCCCATCACCGCCCTTATCGGCGTGGTGGGAGAGCCCGGCGAGGACATTTCCGCGATCCTCGCGGAGGCGGGGACGGTGAACACACCAGCGGCGTCCGCTCCGGCGGCCGGCGGCGGCAGCACAGCGGGCGGTACAATAACCGGCGGTACAGCAGCCAGCGTTGCGGCAGTACCTGCCGCAGCCTCCGGCGGAACGGCGGCCGGGCTCTCCGGCGTCCCTGGGGGCCGGGTCTTTATTTCTCCCCGGGCAAAGACAAAGGCTGCGGAACAGGGTATTGACTGGCGCGGCCTCCGCGGTTCCGGCCCCGGAGGGATGATTGTGGAGCGGGATCTGGCGGACGCTCCCGCCGGTACGGCTTCCGGCGTAAAAGTTCCGGGTGGAGCTAAAGTTACGCCCCTGGCCGCGAAAGTCGCTTCCCTGGAGGGAGTGGATTTGGTGGACGTCGAAGGCTCCGGGGATCGGGGCAAGATACTCCGTGCCGATGTTGAGCGAGTTAAGACCGCCCGGAAAACCGGCGGGAAAAAGCTTATCCCCATGCGGGGGATGCGGAAGATCATCGCCGAGCGGATGAAACAGAGCCAGGACGAAAACGCCCAGACCTGCCACCGGGTATCGGTCCGGATGGACGAGGCGGTACGGGTCAGGACCGCGCTGGAAAAAACGGTAAGCTACAACGATCTTATCGCCCTGGCGACGGTCCGCGCTCTCCGGGATTTTCCCGCGGTGAACGCCGAGCTTACCGCCGAGGGAATCTGGCAGAAGGACTTTGTCAACCTTGGCGTAGCGGTGGCGGTGGACGACGGCCTTATCGTGCCGGTGGTAAAAGACGCGGATCTGCTTAATTTAAGGGAACTATCCGCCGCCGTTAAGGAACTGGCGGAGAAGGCCCGGCAGGGAACGCTCCAGATCGATGATTACAGCGGCGGCAGCTTTACCCTTTCCAACCTGGGGATGTTCGGCCTGGAAGAATTTGTGGCGATCATCAATCCGCCGGAGGCGGGCATCCTTGCGGTGGGCAAAATTGAAGACACTCCCGTGGCGCTTAACGGCGCGGACGGAAAAAAGACCGTAGGAATTCTTCCTGTCATGAAGCTTACCTTAACGTACGATCACCGGATTGTAGACGGGGCGCCCGCTGCCCGGTTTCTTTTCCGGATCAAGGAATACCTGGAGAACCCCTGCAAACTGCTGTAAAAGCGCCTTGTGAATGCGGACCTCATTTTTAAGGTGAGGGAGGGAGGCTCCCTCATTTCATGCTAAAGGGATTGATGGACTGGAGGAATATATGTTTACCCTGGAAGGAAAAACGGCGATTGTTACCGGCGCGGCCGGCGGCATCGGGGCTGCCTGCGCGTATGCCTATGCCCGGCACAAAATCGGCGGCATGGTGCTTACCGACGTGCGTCAGGAAAACCTGGAAAAGACCGCCGCGAAAATAGAAGCGGAAACCGGCGTTAAGAGCGTCTGCGTTGCCGTTGATCTGCGCAAAGAAGAAGCCGATAAGGCCCTGGCCGCGGAGGCAAAACAAAAGCTGGGAAAGATCGATATCCTCTTAAACTGCGCCGGAGTTTCCCGCAGGGGCAGCCTTTATGATGTAACCGAGGAGCAGTGGAACTTTACCTTTGATATTAATGTGAAGGGCCTCTTTTTTATCTGCCGCGAGGTGTACAAAATCATGGAAAGCCAGGGCGGGGGGGTGATCATCAACCTTGCTTCCCAGGCGGCCCGGAGCGGCGGCATTGTGGTTACCCCCGACTATCCTTCATCCAAGGCGGCGGTCCTGACCCTGACCAAGAGCCTTGCCAAGGCGGGGGCCTCTAAACAGATCCGGGTCAACACCGTCGCGCCGGGGCTTATTGCCACCGAAATGACATCGGATTTTGGCTATGATCCGGGAACCGTGCCCCTGGGCCGCATCGGTACCGGAGAGGATGTTGCCGGCGCCTGCCTCTTTTTGGCCAGCGATTATGCTTCCTACATTACCGGCGCCTGTATCGATGTCAACGGCGGCATCGCGATGATCTAGCCCTGCCGTGGGATAAAGAGCGCCTTGAGGGCCTTGCCCGATTCAATGTCGGCAAAGACCTGTTCCCAGTTGTCTATCTTTGTCCGGTGGGAAATCAGGGCGTTCAGATCGAGGGGAGAAGAGCTTAAGAGGGAAATCGCTTTTTCCCAGGAAGAAACGCTGGAACTGAAACAGAAGCTGACTTCCAGCGCCTTCCTTACCATGTTTCCCCAGGGTACGTGAATTTTTTCCGTTCCGGGAAGGCCCAGCACAGTCACGCGGCCCATTTTTTTTGCCGCCGCCGCGGCGGTATTGATCCCCTCCGCCGCGCCGGAGGCTTCTACCACCAGATCGGCCCCGATGCCGTCGGTGGCTTCCAGTATCCGGTCCGCCGCGTCTACCCTGGTTACATTAAAGATTTCGTTTGCCCCCAGGGCTTTTGCCGCGGGAAAACGCATCGCTTCATCGGCATCGGTCCCCAGGACAAACACTTTTTTTGCTCCCGCCGCTTTTGCCGTAACCAGGGAAAGGAGACCGATGGGGCCGGCCCCCACGATAACGACCGTATCTCCCACTCCGGCCTTTCCCCGTTCTACCAGTCCGGTTACCACAATAGCCGCAGGTTCCGTCAGGGCCGCTATTTCGTCGCTTATGCTGCCGGGAATGTGGTGCAGAAAAAGGGAGGGCATTACCAGGTAATCGGCAAAAGCTCCATCCATGCCCCAGCCGGGGGAACGCTTTTCCGAGCAGACCTGGATATGGCCCGCCCGGCAGAGGTAACAGCTGCCGCAGAAATGGGTATGGGGTTCGGCAACGACCCTGTCGCCGGGCTTGAATCCCTTAACCGCCGGTCCAGCTTCTTCGATAACCCCGGAAAATTCATGGCCCATCACTACCGGCGGCCAGTAGGGGAACTCGTCCCGGTAAATATGAATATCCGTACCGCATACGCCAGCGGCGCTGATTTTGATGAGTACCTCATCATCGTTCTTTATTGAGGGAACCGGCAGTTCCCGTACTTCTATATTACCTGGGCCCCTGGCGGTTTTTACAAGTCCTTTCATGGCTAACGTCCTTTGATCCCGCGCTCCGCGATCAATACCGGAATCCCCCTTACCCTTTATGGCAGCACAGGCCTTCCACGTCGTGGGCCGCTTCCATGATCATCTCGTTGACCGTTGGGTGGGGGTGGATGACGGCGGCCAGCTCCTCGACGGTAGCTTCCGCCTTCATCGCCAGGGCAATTTCGCCGATCATGTCCGTGGCCCGGCTTGCCATAATGTGGGCCCCAAGGATTTCTCCGGTTTCCCCGTGGGAGATAAGCTTTACAAAGCCGCCGGTGGAGTTCATGATAAGGCTCCGGCCGTTACCCGCCGCGGGGAAGTTCCCCGTTTTGCAGGGAAGTCCCGCTTCTTTGACCTGAGTCTCGGTCATGCCAACGGACGCGATTTCCGGGTTGGTATACACGCAGGCGGGAATGATGTCGTAACTCATCCTGGCGTTTTGTCCGGCAATGTTGGCCGCCGCCGCAAGAGCCTGGGCGCTGGCCGCGTGGGCCAGCTGGATTTTGCCGGTCACGTCGCCGGCGGCCCAAATCCCCGGAACGTTAGTCGCCATTCTTTCATCCACGGTAATAAAGCCCCTGGTTTCGGCAACCCCCGCGGCGGCCAGGTTCAGGTTCCTGCTTACGGGCCGCCTGCCCGCGGCCATGATTACCAGGGCCCCGGAAGCTTCCCTTCGCGCGCCCCCCTCCTCGTAGATACAGGCCGCTCCGGTTTCCGAGGGCTTTATTTCCAGCAGTTTTGCGCCGGTGTGGATTTCCACCCCCCGTTTGGCAAGAATTTTTGTCATGCCGGCGCAGACGCTCTGGTCCATGCCGTTCAGGATGCCGGGGAGCATCTCGATAATGGTGATTTTCTTTCCCAGGCTGTTAAAGAGGGTGGCGAACTCAATGCCGATCACCCCGCCGCCGATGATGACCGCCGAATCGGGAATTGCCGTTAAGGAAAGCACCCCGTCGGAATTCAACACCGCCGGAAGCTCCGCGCCGGGAACGGGGACGGATGCGGGCTCCGAGCCGGTCGCGATAATGATGTCCGCGGCGCGGTATTCCGCGACACGGCGTTCTCCGCCGGATTTGGCGCCGCCGGCTTCGGCGCAGTCCGTTACCGCCAGGGTTCCGGGGCTGGTAAAGGCGGCGCTTCCTTTAACCAGGGTGATTTTTCTTCCCCTGACAAGACCCTCGATGCCCCGGCGGAGCTTGGTCACCACCGAATCTTTCCGGCCGGCGAGGACCCCGTAATCAAAACCAAGTTCCCCGGTCAGCCCCAGCTCCCTGCCGTGGTTTTTTACCTCGTCGTAGAGTTCCGCCGTATGGAGCAGAGCCTTGGTGGGGATGCAGCCCCGGTTAAGGCAGGTTCCCCCCAGATCCCGGCTTTCGATAAGGGCGGTTCTTTTTCCCAGCTGGGCGCAGCGGATGGCGGCGATGTAACCGCCGGGCCCCCCGCCTATTACCGCAACGTCAAATTGTTCCATGTCGATGTCTCCATTTGCTTACCACAACCCTGCTTGCCACAGGCTTTTAAACTCGTCTAGAGGCTCAGGGTTTTGAGGATCTCTACGATATGGGTGGTACTTTCGGCAATGTGAGCCCCGGCGGCCCTCAGGGCCTTTTCCTTGTTTTCCGCGCTGCCCGTACCGTCCGCGGCCACAATAGCCCCGGCGTGGCCCATGTTTTTGCCCCTGGGCGCGTTCTTTCCCGCGATAAGGGCCACCACGGGCTTGGTCATGCGGGCCTTGATATACTCCGCCGCTATTTCTTCCTCGCTGCCGCCAATTTCACCGATAAGGACCACGGCCCTTGTTTCAGGATCGGCCTCGAAGTCCGGGAGCAGGTCCGCAAAGGTGGATCCGGGGATCATGTCCCCTCCCACGCCGATGCAGGTGGACTGGCCTATTCCCTCGGCGGTCATCATCATGACCGTCTCGTAACAGTTGGTCGCGCTCCGGGACATGATCCCCACCGGGCCGGGGGTGTAGTACTTGTGGGCCATAAAGCCCGCCTTGCACTTGCCGGGGGAGATGATCCCGAAGGAGTTGGGGCCGAACAGCCGCAAGCCCTTCTGCCGGGCAGCGTAGTAACACTTCATCATCTCGTGGACCGGGGTATGTTCGGAGATCGTCATGATCACCGGGATCCCCGAGTCGGCAGCCTCGTAGACCCCCGCGGGGGTAAACTTGGCCGGTACAAAAAGCACCGCCGCGTTGCAGGCCGTCTTATCCGCCGCTTCCCGGACGGTATTGAATACCGGCACGGAAACCTGTTTTTCCGGCAGGTCGAAAACCGCGTCCTGGCCGCCCTTCCCGGGAGTAACCCCCGCCACCACGTTAGTCCCATATTCCAGCATGGTCCTGGTGTGAAAGTTTCCTTCCCGTCCGGTAATACCCTGAACAAGGAGCCTTGTGTTCCTGTCAATAATGATACTCATCCTTACGCCCCTTTCCCTTCGCCGTATTTAAGGCGGTAGATGGCTTCCACCGAATTGGGAATGCCCTCGGCCACGGTGATGGGAAGCTTCGATTCGGCGACGATCCGGCCCGCCTCTTCCTTGTTGGTCCCCTCCATGCGCAGGATAAGGTTCTTTCCCGCGGCTTCCGGTTTTTGCATGGCGATAACCGCCCCCCGGGCCACTTCGTCGCAGCGGGTAATTCCCCCGAAGATGCAGATAAAGACCGTACTGACGGCCTTTCTTCCCAGCATGATCCGGACCGCCTCGGCGATCCGTTCCGCGGTCGCCCCCCCTCCCAGATCCAGGGCGGCATGGATCTTCATCCCCTTTTTGGTGATCAGGTCGATGCAGCTCATCAGCATCCCCGAACCGTTGGACATTACCCCAATATCCCCATCGTCTTCCACGGGGATAAACAGAAAGTTCACTTTCCGGGCTTCGATCACCTGGGGATCTTCCTGAAGCTTGTCCCGCCAGGCGCTTACGTCGGACAGGAAGGGAAGGGCGTTGTCGTCGATTTCTACCTTGCCGTCCAGGGCGATAAGTTTTCCCCCGGTATCGATAGCCAGGGGGTTGATTTCTACCAGCATGGTATAGTAGTCAAAAAACAGCCGGTAGAGTTTTTCCACGATGCCGCCCAGCTGATCCCTGTACTGCTTGTCCGCGCCGGTCTTGTCCATGGCATAGGTGATGACGTAATCCTTTACTCCACGGATCGGGTCGATGGGAACCTTGGCGATCCGGCCGGGACTGGTCCGGGCGGTTTCTTCGATGTCCATGCCTCCCACCGGGGAAAAGATAAGGAGCGGCGATTTGGTATAACGGTCCAGCATAATCGATGCATACCACTCCTGGGCGATTTCTTTTTTTTCCACCACCAAAAGCTCTTTTGCCGTAAAGCCCCGTATGTCCATGCCGAGCATTTCGCCGCAGAGCCTTGCCGCTTCTTCCGGGGTTTCGGCGAACTTGACGCCGCCGGCCTTGCCCCGGCCCCCGGTCTGGACCTGGGCCTTGATCACGACGGGGAATCGTAAATCCGCGGCCCGGATTTTTTCATCCCCCGGGGCGTCAATAACAACGCCCTTCTGGACGGCCACGCCGTACTTTTCAAACAGCGCCTTGGCCTGGTATTCGAGCAGCTTCATCCGAAAATCTCCTCGTCGCTTGGCTGGTTCCAGATGGGTTTGACGTAGGCGATTCGGGATTTGTTGAACAGATGATAGTAGGAAAGGTTCTCGCTGATTGAGTTGTTCCCCCAGCTTCCGCAGCCCAGGGTGGTGGTGGGGGAAAGGGAATTCTGGAAAGCGCCGCCGTTCATGGAGGTACAAATCTGGTTAACCAGGATCCGGGAGACGGGAAGCTTCAGCGCCGCGTATTCGATGTGGTCCCTGTTGTTGGACTGGAGATCCACCGAATGTCCCGCCCCCTCTACCATCAGGTTGGCGTAGGCGATGTCTACGGCCTCTTCCCAGTTTGTGTATTCGTAGGCGGTCATGACGGGGCACATCTTTTCCCTGGAAAGGACGTCCGCTTCGCCGTAACCCCGGGGTTTCAGGATGATGGCTTTGGTCCCCGGAGGAAGCTCAATGCCGGCAAGGGCGGCAACGGCGGCGACCGGCTGGCCCACGGCGTCTTTGTTGATTACCCCGCCAGGGAAAATCGCCCTGCCGAAGGCTTCCACTTTGGCGGGATCATCGATATAGAAACAGCCGTTTTGTACGAACGCTTCGATTACCTTTGGGTAGTTTTTTTTGGGGGCGATGATTGTCTGGGTTCCGGAGCAGATGATCCCGTTGTCGAAGATCCGGCTCTGGATCATCTTTTTAGCGGTTTCTTCGATGTCCACGTCCTCGTCGATAAGGCCCTGGACATTGCCGGGCCCCACGCCGAAGCTGGGCTTCCCGGAGGAATAGGCGGACTTAACCATGGCGGCCCCTCCGGTGGCTATGACCACGTCCACCTCTTTCATCAGCTCCGTGGAAAGGGGGATGGTGGGTTCTTCGATGACCATAAAAATATCTTTGGGGGCCTGGAGTTTTTCAAATTCCGGGTCGTACAATTCTTTAAGCCGTTTGGCGCAGAGCTTGCTCCGGGGATGGGGGGCGATGATAATCGAGTTCCCGCCCTTAATGGCAAACATGGCGTTGCACATGGGGGTAACGATGGGATTGGTACAGGGAGTGGCCGCGCCGATAACGCCCATGGGCTTGGCCACCAGGGCGATACCCGCGGCCTCGTCGTATTCCAGGATGCCTACGGACTTTTTGCCCTTCAGGCCGTACCAGAGAATCCGGGCCTTGCCCTTGTTCTTGGTGATTTTGTCTTCGTAGACGCCCATCCGGCTTTCTTCCGCGGCCATTTTTGCCAAGGGTTCGGCGTTATCGTAGACCACCCTGGCCAGCATCCGGACCAGGGCGTCGATCTTTTCCTGTGAATACCCGGCGATAACCCGCTGGGCCGCCCGTGATTTTTTGACAAGTTCCGCAATTTCCATGGTTTACTCCTTACATACCGAAAGATAGATTCCCGTCCTGGGAGAAGTCCGCAGCCGGATGGCGGGTACCAGGTTAGATTGGTCTTACCATCATACTACTTTAGGTTTTTGCCTGCTGTCAACTGCCCAAAAATCGCCCCCCCACGCCTTCGAAGCGCGGAAAAACGGGCTCGCAGTCCAGCCGCTGCTGGAAACTGGAAATCGGAAGAAACTACTGGAAATCCAATTAGAATCATATGCTATAGTTCTAATTGGATTTTGTCGCTATAGACAACTTAAAATTAATATAAAGGAGATTGTAGAGGTTATGGGGAATGGATGGACAGGCTATAAAGAATACTTTAGGTAAAAATATCAAGCTATTACGGGTAAGAAGAGGGCTTTCTCAGGCCGATTTATCCGAAAAAGCGGATATTTCCATCCCTTTTTTAAGTAACTCGAGCGAGGCATTAAATACCCCCAGCCAGATATGCTGTCAAAGATAGCAAATACTCTTGGCGTGGAAGTTTATGAACTGTTCATAACAGACCTTAAGTCTGGTGACAGTAAAGAATTACTAAACCATATGTCAGAAGACATCACTAAGAACGTAAATTTAGCAATGACGGAAGTTATTAAGCGATATTTAGGATAGTTAAGAGTTAAGGGCATAAAATTACTTACTTTGAAGGGCCGGCCCGGCGGGCGCATCGTAGGCCTGCCCGCCTTCGCCGGTTACCGGCTTTCTTTGGCCACTTCGCAGATCCGCCGGCCCATCTGTGCCAGGGGCACCTGTTCCATCACATGGCCCAGCTCCCAGGCTACCCGGGGCATTCCGTAGACCACGGCGGTTTTTTCGTCCTGGCCCAGGGTAATGCCCCCTTCCTTGTACACCGTGCCCAGCTGCTGGGCGCCGTCCCGGCCCATGCCGGTCATGATGACCCCCAGCACATGGTTGGTATAGACCATGGCAACCGACGCGTAAAGGACATCCGCCGAAGGCCGGTGGCCCGAAACCGGGGGGGCGTCGGAGAGGCGGAGCAGCGCGGAACCGCCCTTGCGTTCCACCTCAATGTGTTTGTTTCCCGGGGCGATGTAGGCCCAGCCGGGGGTAAGGATATCCCCCTCTTCCCCTTCCTTTACCTTCAGGGGGCTGATCCGGTCCAGGCTTTTGGCAAATTCCAGGGTGAACCCCGCGGGCATGTGCTGGACCACCAGAATGGGCTGCTTTAAATCCGGGTCCAGGCCGGAAAAAACCACCCGCAGGGCGTCGGGGCCGCCGGTGGAAATGCCGATGGCAATCACCTCGGTTTTTCCCGGCCTGCGGATCCGGGCCGGGGGTTCGGCGGGCTCCTTCTGAACAGGGGTGCTGAAAAGGCCGAAGGTGTTGGACAGGACGGGCTTTTTCCCCGGATCTTCCGTGCCGGGCTTTTTGACGTATTCTTCCGGGGCCAGAACCTTTCTTCCCCTGGATCTGCGGTACCGGCCGCCGTAGGCGATAAGCAGGCTGGTCAGGTGATCCGCCACGGTATGGATGTCCTCGGATATGGAACCCGAAGGTTTCTGGATAAAGTCGCTGGCCCCCAGCGACAGGGCTTCCATGGTGATCGCCGCTCCCTTTTCCGCGATGGAAGAAAGGATAATCACCGGAATGTCGATGTGCCGGTTTTTCCGTTCCTTAAGGAATTCGATGCCGTTCATTTCGGGCATTTCCAGGTCCAGGCAAATTACGTCGGGATCGACCCGGGGAATTTTTTGCAGGGCAAAAATTCCGTTCATGGCTTTTTCCGCCACCGTCAAGCCGGGGGTGGACTCGATCATTTTACCGATAAGATTTCTCATTAAAGCGGAATCGTCTACAATAAGGACGGATATTTCATCAGCCACGGTTATTCCCCTAAATAAATTTTCTATATAAGGTAGCCCACTGGGTTTTTACAAATTCAAATTTGGTATTCATGCCGAAAAGGGATTCGGAGTGGCCGATGAACAAAAACGATTTGTTTGCCATGGCGTCCCAAAACCGGTTAATCACCGCCGCCTGGGCGGCTTCGTCGAAGTAGATGATTACGTTCCGGCAAAAGACAATATCCAGGCCCCGCTGGCCCGAATCATTCTTAAGGTTGTGGTAGTCAAAGCGTATCCTGGACATCAGATCCGCGTGAACCTTGTAGCCCCCCTCAACCTTGTCAAAATATTTTTTTAGGTAATTGTCGGGAATGCCCGCAACGCGGGAGTCGGCGTAAAATCCTTCTTTGCCGCTCATCAGGCATTTAAGGCTGATATCGCTGGCGGTAATTTCGAATTTCCAGGGGGGCGGAAGAATTTCGCTTAACAGCATCGCGATGGTATAGGGCTCTTCCCCGGTGGAACAGCCGGCGCTCCAGACCTTGATCAAGGCGCTGCCCGTTTCTCTTTTGATTTTAAGGAGTTCGGGGATAACAAAATGCTCCAGGGCGTCGAAATGGGCCTGGTTCCGGAAAAACCGGGTTAAATTGGTGGTAATGGAATCCAGAAAGGCCTTGAGTTCTTCCTTGTTTTTGGCAATGATGTCGAAATATGCCTGTACGGTGGGGATGTTTTTTACCCGGAGCTGTTCTTTAAGCCTGCTTTCCAGAATGGCCCGGTTGGTGGCGGTAAAGTGGATGCCGCTTTCATTGTAAATAAGAGTCCTGTAGGCGTTAAAATCCGCATCCGAAAGAAGGACTTCGCTCATAATTCAATTTTAAGGACTGGATCAAGCTCTGTCAATTGGCCTATAATCAGTTTACATGAACAAGTATATCTTTGTCTCGGGGGGCGTCTGTTCCAGCCTGGGAAAGGGCGTGGCCGCCTCTTCTCTGGGCGCTCTTTTGGAAGGACGGGGGCTTAATGTCCGCATGGTTAAATGCGATCCCTATATCAACGTGGACGCGGGAACCATGAGCCCCTACCAGCACGGCGAGGTGTATGTAACCGATGACGGGGCGGAAACGGACCTGGATTTGGGGAACTACGCCCGGTTTACCTCCGGCCCCCTGTCCCGGGCCAACTCGATCACCACCGGCCAGGTGTATGACGCGGTGATCCGCAAGGAACGGGAGGGCCGGTACCTGGGCCGGACGGTCCAGGTAATCCCCCACATTACCGACGAGATAAAGAGCCGCATCACCGCGGTAGCCAGGGAGGACGCCGACACCGACGTGGTGATTGTGGAAATCGGCGGTACCGTGGGGGACATCGAGTCCATCCCCTTCCTGGAAGCGGCCCGGCAGATGATCCACGAATGCGGCAGGATCAACGCCATTTCCGTTCATTTGACCCTAATCCCCGAAGTAGCCGGGGGGGAACTGAAAACCAAGCCCACCCAGCATTCGGTCAAGGCCATGCAGGAGATGGGGATCCAGCCGGATATCCTTATCTGCCGGGCCCCCACCATCCTGGAAGAAGCGACCCGGCGGAAAATAGCCCTCTTCTGCAACGTAGATCCCGAGGCGGTCTTTACTTCCTACAACATTGATACGACAATTTATGAAATCCCCCTGGTGTTTTACAGCCAGAAACTGGATCAGGTGGTCCTGCGGAAAATGGGGGTGGAAAGCCGCCACGCCCAGCTGAACGACTGGTATTCCATGATGGACCGTTTTAAGGCCCAGGCGGGAACGGTGCGGATCGGCATTGTGGGAAAGTACATGGAACTCCACGATGCCTACAAGTCGGTCTACGAAGCCCTGTTCCATGCGGGACTTGCCAATGCCGTCAGGGTAGAACTGGTTAAGATCGATTCCACCCCCCTGGAAGACGAGACAAAGGCCCGGGGTCTGCTGGAAGAAGCGAATATCCAGGGGGTGCTGGTACCCGGCGGCTTTGGACAGCGGGGCATTAACGGCATGGTCAGGGCCGCCTGCTGGGCCCGGCAGAACGGGATCCCCTATTTTGGGATATGCCTGGGGATGCAGATTATGGTTATCGACTGGGCGCGGAACGTGCTGGGCTGGGAGGACGCGGATTCCACCGAGTTTAACCAGGATACCAGGCATCCCGTGATAAGCCTTCTGGAAGAACAGGAGGATGTGGTGAACTACGGCGCGACCATGCGCCTGGGCCGGTGGGAATCGGTGGCGGAAGAGGGTACCCGTATTCTGGCCGCCTACGGGGCCAAACATATTTTCGAACGCCACCGGCACCGTTATGAGTTTGCCAACGCCTACCGCGAAGCCATGAGCGGGGCGGGGCTGAAACTGGCGGCCTTTACCCCCGGCGGCGATCTGGTGGAATGTGTGGAATGGCCCGGCGCCGGAGCAGGCGGTCATCCCTGGGGGATGGGAGTCCAGTTTCACCCGGAGTTCAAGTCCAAGCCCACCGCGGCGCACCCCCTGTTCCGGGATTTTATCGCCGCCGCCAGGGAACGGGCGGGCGGAAGCACTACGGAGGACGCGGAGTAAAAATGACGGATTTCCCGGCGCTTCCTTCCCTGCTGGTTACGTTTCTCCTTACCGTGTTTTTTGCCGCCTGCTCCTTTGACTACGGTAACGATGTCGAAGAGAACAACGATCCCAGCATGATCCTGACCAAAACCGAGTATGTCCGGATGCGGAACGGAAACCCCGAGGCCCGGCTTGGCGCGGAGGAGGTCCGGCAGTACGAGGCAAAACACAGCTGGGAGCTGGACGGCGTTTCCTTTGAGCAGTTCAACGCCGCCCCCGAAGGGTACGGGAAGATCCCCGATCTGAACGCCCGGGGCAAAGCGGCCGCGGCCCGGCTGGAAACGGATACGGGAAACTTTTCCCTGTCGGGAGGGGTGGTCCTGGAGGTACTATCCGAGGGCATTGTCATGGAAACCACGGAAGTTTTCTGGCAGGACCAGGACCGGTTCCTCTCGGCCCCCGGACAATTGAACATTGTCCGGGACGACGGAACAACCATGACCGGCAGGGGATTTTCCGCCGACATCCGCAGAAGAACCTTTGAATTTGAATCCGCCGCGGAAGGGGTCGTGGTGGATGAAGAAGACGGGGCGGATGAAAGGAACGGAGCGGACGGATGAAACCCTTCTGGATCGCGGCCTGTTTGTTCTGCGCCGCCGGCCTTTTTGCCGATACCTTTTCCTTTAAGGCGGACCGGGTCAGCGGAAGCCGCGCCTCGGGCAGACAGATGCTGGTGCTGACGGGCAACGCGGAAGTTCATTCGGATACCATCCGGCTGCGGGCGGACCGCATTGAAATCCAGGGCAAGGATAATGAATTTATCGACTGTTCCGGCAATGTCTGGGGCTTTGAGGAGGATAAAAATATTATCTTCCAGAGCGACCGGATCCGCTATGACCGGACCCTTAAAATCGCCCGGCTGGAGGGCAACGCAACCCTGGAAGACAGGGCCAACGAAGTAGCCGCCAAGGGGCGTTTTATCGAGTACAACGACAAAACCGAAATCGCCGTCTTGCAGGTGGCGGTGCGGCTTTTTAAGGAAAATATCGTCTGCCGTTCCGAATACGCGGTGTACCGCCGGAAGGAAAAACTGCTGGATCTTTCGGGCTTTCCGGTGGTCTTTAAAAAATCCGACGAGTTCCGGGCCGAACGGATCAGAGTCGATCTGGATACGGAAGACGTTACCATGGAGGGGACCGTGTCCGGTTCCATCAAGGGCGGGGACTAATGTATACCCTTTCCGTGGCGGGACTGCATAAGTCCTTTGGACGCAGGGAAGTGGTCAGGGGGGTGGACTTTTCCATGCGGAGCGGAGAAGTGGCGGGCCTCTTGGGTCCGAACGGCGCGGGGAAGACCACCATCTTTTATATCATCGTGGGGTTCCACCGGCCTTCGACGGGCCAGGTGCTGCTGAACGACACTGTTATTACCAGGGAGCCCATGTACCGCCGGGCCAGGCAGGGAATTACCTATCTGCCCCAGGAGGCTTCGGTGTTCCGCAAGCTGACGGTGGAAAAGAACCTCTGGGCGATCCTGGAAACCCGTGGCGATTTGGACATGGCAGCCAGGAAACAGCGGCAGGAAGAACTCCTTGTGGAATTCGGCATTGAAAAGATCCGCGGCCAATACGGCTATACCCTTTCCGGGGGAGAGCGGCGGCGGACGGAAATCGCCAGAGCCCTGGCGGCGGAACCGAAATTTCTGCTGCTGGACGAGCCCTTTGCGGGGATCGATCCCAAAACTGTTTTTGAGCTGAAGGAGATCATCCGGCGCCTGGCGGACAAGGGCATCGGCATTCTGATTACGGATCACAACGTGCGGGATACCCTGGAAATCACCACCGAGGCGTTTATCATCAACGAGGGAGTCATCGTGGCCCGGGGAGGCAAGGATGAAATCCTGGCGGACGAGATGGTCCGGGAAGTCTACCTGGGCAGCGAATTCAGGATGTAGTGCCCAAAATCCGCCATCCATGGTAAAGCCTTTAGGCTTTACCCTGATTTTTGGGCCGTTGACAACTATCCTCGCTCTGTGGTAGTGTACATCCATGCTACGCGCAAGTCCGGGCACCGGATCCGCGACCCATCTGAAATTATTCCTGATTCGCGGACCCCTCTATTTGACTAAACCCTAGTGGGATTTATAAGGATATTTTGTTGTATTATAAGGAATTAGTCAATACCCATGTGAGATTAAGAAGGATTAAAAAAGACCCGTTAGGATTAAAAGTTGCTGTCATATTTGATGTCATTTTATCAAAAACCACTATTACTACACGGTAAAAGTAGCTTTTTTCATACCCATGACCCATGCCGGAATACCCCCCAAACCACCAGCATAAAAACCCCGGCACTCCACCCGGAAATAAACAGGTCAAATTGCTACCGCAATTTCCCAAATCATTTGCGCCGCCCTTCTTGTTGCCGGCGGCTTTTACTGCCCTGCGCTGCCCATGCCCCAATAGCCGCCGCCAACAAGAACCCCGGCACCCCGCCCCCGCCTGGGCGCTGCCTTTACCCCGTACAGCAGCAACTCGGCATTTGTCGTGCTAAAGCCGTAGTATTCAAGTTCGTCGCCGCCATCCCTGGCGGCTCCTCACCCGCACGGGGGACAGCCGGGGGCATCCATGCCCTTTTCCGGCTGTCCCCCGTGCTTGCTACGCATTTTCTTTCGGGAACAATTTTTCTCAAGGGAATTATCCCAGCCGTCCCCGTCCTCCGGGGTTCCCTCCGCCCCCCGCCGGCCCCCTCCCCCCTTGAACCCCCTACCCCCGCACCCCCCGCATAAGGTATCGGTTTTAACCAAGGGGGGAGGGGGCCTCTAAGGGGGGCTCCGGCAAGCTCCGCTTTGCCCTTCCGGGCGGGAACGGCCTAAAGCATTTTCCCCAGGGCTTTTTTCACAGGTTCCCGAAAGAAAATGCCCATGCTAAAGCATTGTTCCAGCGCCCCTGCGGGGCACCCTCGTATTCCGCCGGGCGCTGCTTTTTCTTCCCCTTCCGTAACCGCAACATTTACCGCCCATAACCGCCACCCCTGCGGGGAGACGGCATTAACCGTGAGGAATGCCATTACTCTCCATTCGCATACCGTTAGGTTTACCCGCACTAACCGCCCCTGCGGGGCGGCCTGAAAACCTCCCGCTACCGAAACTCCGCATAGCCAGCCCACCTTTCAGGAGGGCTGGCTACCTCCACAGTGAAAAGCCGGACGCAAAGCCCCGCCTTGCGACCTTGCAGGACGCAAGGTGGGCAACTCCGGTAAGACCGCCCGGCTGCGCCGGGCGGCCCGATGGTGTACTTTATGCTGCATAAATTCGCGTTTTTCCCTTTCCCCTATATATATCTATATTTATTAAAGTT
>JAISBN010000057.1 GCA_031266175.1 Treponema sp.
AAATCTTCCCGGAACTGTTCATAGGCTTTGTTCCGGGCATCCTCAATTTTTGTCCGGTACTCGGGAAGCCGGATGTCGCTTAATTCCAGCCAGGCATTGTCAAAGACTTCGTTATCCGCAACGGCTGTATCGTAGCCCATTTTATATTTTTCGTTGTACTGCCGCCTGAGTTCCCTGAGTTCTTCCCAAAACTCATTCTTCGCGTTCGCGGACCTGGACAATTCCCGAGGAAAGGCCTGGTATATGGCCGCGGGATTGTCCCGTTCCCGCAGTTCCCTTTGATACCGGGGAGCGCCGGAGTTTTCAATCCATTCCGCGGGATACTTTAACCCTAGTGCCCCTTCCATTTCCGCGAGTTCGGTTTTGAGTTTCGGCAGCTCTTCTTCCTCAATACGCCGCAGCCTTTCTTTGTCAATGGCATTCTGTTCCCGCATAGCTCCCAGCCGCTGCTCCAGTTCTTTTATCTCCCGGTCCAGGGAAGCCAGGCGTTCCTCCAGGGCCGCAACGGCGCTCCGGTCCAGGGCGGCCAAATCCCGTTGCAGGCCGGCGATTTCTTCTTCCAGTTGGGGTATGCGCTGTACGTTTTCCGCCGCGGCGGTAAAGCGCGCCGGGTCTTCCGTCCCCGGCAGGGAGATACCGCGCAGCGGTCTAACCAGATCGCGGAAACCCTCTATGGCGGAAATTCCTTCTTCCAGCTTCTCCAGTTCCTGTTTAACGGCTTCAAGACGGCGACGGACCGCCCCTTTACCTATGGCGGGCCTGGCCCACCGTTCGGGATCCATGGCCGTAAGCACAAAGCCCTGGTAGAGCATACCGTCGCTGGTAAGGGCGGTTCTGAAACGGCGCAGTTCATCAACGTTTTCGCACTTCATCACCCGGCCCAAGGCGTAATTCAGGAAAAGCCTTACCCAGGAATTCTCCGTGGAAAGTTCTTCCGCCAGGCTTCCCGGTTCCGCCGGGGGATTTAAATTTTCGATTTTTTCAACATCTACAATCCCGGTCCGGTAAACGCGGCGTTCGTGTTTAACGGCGTCGTACACCCGGCGGGCGGCGGCAAAATGTTCCGGCGGAACGATCAGGTAGAACCGCTGGTTGGCAAGGTAGGCTTCAATAACATTGCGCCAGCGGGGCTGGGGTATCTCCGCCGCCTCGGCCACAATAAGTACCGGAACATCCTCTCCGGTCTTGTTCCGCAGCCGCCCCTCCACAATTTCCTTTAAGTCAAGAGCGTCCCGGGGAAAAACATAGACCCCCTTTTCAAGGGAAGCCTGTTCCTTCCGTAAATCCCCCTGGCGCCCGGCCAGCTTTTTTTGTTCCTCCTCAAGGTGCTCGAAAAGAACCCCCGCGCTGACACGGATTCTGTCCGCGTCCTTCACCAGAGAATTGAGTTTTGCTTCCCCCAGGGCCGCGATGGCCCGGGAATCGGCAGGGACGACAGGTTTCAGGGAGGCGCAAAGGTTCCGGGCCCCGTCCTGCAAATTGCTTATACGCAGGGAGACAGCGGGATCGACTCCGGCAACATTCCCTCCGGCGCAGAGGGCTTCCGCCCGCCTGGTCCACAGGTCAAACATTTCCCCGAAGCGCCGGGAGATGTTTCCGAATCCTTCCGATATGCCGTTTATTGCGTCTTCTTTTTCCCGGATCTGTTTTTCCAGGCCTTCTGCAATTTGGGCGGTCTCGTTGCCCGACAACTGCACCCGCAGCTCATTCCAGCCGTTCCGCCGGGCCTCAAGCCGGGCGCCCGCGTCTTCAAGGGCGGCCTTTGTTTTTTCTATGCCCCCGGCGAGTTCTTCGGCCATACGCTCCTGATTTTCTATGGCGGCGATTTTTATATCCCCCTGGGCGCGGCCGATAAGGTACGAGTAGAGCGTTTCGTTCTGACGCTGGCGGTCGTAATTTTCCCAGGTGGCGATGATGCTTCCAAGCCGTTCCAACTGCTCCCGGAGCCGCTTTTCGTCTTCCTCAAGCTGGGTGTAACTGCGGATATTGTCCTGGAGGTCTTCAATGTTTACCGGCTCCCGGGTGTCACAGACAAACTCGGAAATGAATTTCTGGATATCCACATTGGGATCGAAGGACACCGCCTTTTTAAGGAGCTGGCCGAACCGGGTTTGAAGCCCCCCCAATTTGCCGTAAAGGTCCTGCCGGAAGCTCTGGTTGGTGTCGGTGGTGAAGCCGCCCCCCGGCCCGTACTGTTCCCGGATAAAGGCGCGGACGGCGGCGATGTCCATGGGCTTCCGGCCCGCCACAAATTCGTTATCCGGCATGGGGCCGTTAAACCGGAAAAACATCCTGGATATCTCGTTTTCGGAATACACGTCAAAACAGCATCCGGCGGTAAAAAAACTGTTCTTTTCGTCATCAAAAAATTCCAGGGCAATAAAACTGGTAAAACGCCCGTTCCGCAGGGTTTTGAACCCCGCCTCCTCATCGTCCCCCAATTCGCCCAGGAGATAGCCCCGCAGGGTCCGGCTGCTCCTTCCGCTGGCTGCCTTGTTGAAAAAGGTTCCCGAAGTATCCCCCAGGAGCAGGACCTGCATGGCGTCTATGATCGTGGACTTGCCCGAAGCGTTTTTTCCGGTTAGAAAATTTACCTTTTCAAATTCGATGGTGGTATGAATAAAATAATGCCAATGGATAAGGAGGAGCCTTTTCATCAGTTTCATGACTCTCCTCCGGCTTCAGGTTCCATCTGAATCTCCGCCCCAGTTGT
>JAISBN010000143.1 GCA_031266175.1 Treponema sp.
TGAGGAGCTTTCCCGTCTGGGTTACCGGGCGGTAACCTATATGCCCCCCCGGAATACCGAAGAACAACTCCGGCGGGTCCAACAGCTTTGTGCAAAATGGGGCTTTATGGTAATATCCGGCGTGGACATCAACAGTTCCCGCCAGTCGTTCAACTGTCCCGAAGTCCTGCTCCCGCCTTTCCGCCACCTGGTGGACACCACCTGGGCCCTTATCGTCCATGAACGGCTGAGTTCCGTGGACCGGAGCTTCGGCCTCTTTGCCCCGGACAACCCCCTGGCGGCGGAGCCCCTGGCGGACAGGCTGGCGTTTTATGCCCGCGCGGGACGGAGCCTGGATTTGCGCCATCCCGAAGAATCGTGTTATACTATCATGCAAAATATGCAACAAGGAAAATGAGGAAGGATGTTCATGAATAACAAAAACAAGCATCAAAGCCTGGCCGCCATCATCCGGGGTTTATACCTGGACGCTACCGGAGAATCATGGATAGTCTGCCAGCAGGATGTAGAACCGCCGGAAACCGGGAACGCTGCGGAGCGTATCCCCCGGGACGCGATTATCGTGGATGCGGCCCAGGTAAAACAATCCGAGGCCGCCCAGCCGGACGGGAATCATCCTGAGCAATCGTCTCTTTTTGATGACGAAACCACCGCGCAGCTCTTCCATGAGACGTTTGCCGCGTGGGAATTCGAGCGGGCCCCGTCCGGGGTGGAAGCCATTACCCAAAACATGCGGACACGGAATTTCCCCTCCTGCGTAGCGGTAAAAAGCGGCGAGACCCTGGAAACATTATACTGGGTAGACCGGAATCTGGACGCGGCGCGGAAACGGGCGGCGGACGGGAACGGCTCTCTCCTGGAAACAGCCGGGGGACGCCGGTCCCTAACAGAGCAAACGCCGGTTTTGGAACTAAACGCCGCCGGCCGTTCAAATGTGGTGAAAGGCCGGATCGCCGTAGTTACCGGAGGCGCCCAGGGTTTTGGGGAAGAAATAGCGCGGGGACTTGCCGCGTCAGGGGCGCTGGTGTTCATCGCCGATCTCAACGGGGAAGGGGCTGAAAAAGTTGCCGCCCGGATCAACGCCTCGGAAAAGCGTACCGCCGCGGTGCCCGTAAAAGTCAATGTATCGGACGAAGCCTCGGTGGAAGCCATGTTCGAGACTATCCGGGAAACCGCCGGGGGGCTGGACCTCTGTATCAGTAACGCCGGGGTACTCAGGGCCGGCAGCGTCCTGGAACAGCAGGTGAAAGACTTTCAATTTGTTACGGACATCAACTATACCGGCTACTTCATCATGGTAAAACACGCCGCCCGGCTCCTCAAACAGCAGCACCTCACCGCCCCCGGCTGGATGACCGACATCATCCAGATCAACTCCAAATCGGGGCTTGAGGGGTCCAACAAAAACGGGTCCTATGCGGGGGGAAAATTCGGCGGTATAGGGCTTACCGCCAGCTTTGCTCTGGAACTGGTGGCGTACAATATTAAGGTAAACGCCATTTGTCCGGGAAATTTTCTGGACGGCCCGCTGTGGTCCGACCCGGAAAAGGGCCTCTTTGTACAGTACCTCAAGGCCGGTAAAGTGCCGGGAGCCAAAAACGCCGGGGATGTAAAAGCCCATTACGAAGCCAAAGTCCCCATGAAACGGGGCTGTACCGGCGCGGATGTGATGCGGGCAATCTACTATATTATCGATCAGGAATATGAAACAGGTCAGGCCGTCCCGGTTACCGGGGGGCAGATTATGCTGCACTGACCGGTGATACTACCGGATACCGGATTTTAACGGACGGCTGCATGGCTGCCGGACAGGAGGGGAATTATGGAATATGCTATTGCGGTCATAGATATAGGTATGACCAACAAAAAAGTGGCGGTTTATGACGATACCCTTACCCAGATAGCCGCGCAGTACCGGAATTTTCCGCCCCTGATGGTAGACGGTCTTGAAACCCATGATCTTGCGGCTATGGAAGCCTGGTTCATTGAGGAGTTGGCAAAAGCCGCCAAGGTCTATCCCGTCAAAGCCCTGGCGGTTACCACCCACGGGGCTACTTTCGTATGTGTGGGGAAGGACGGAAAGCCCTCGGCGCCCTGTGTGTACTATACCCATGAACCGGGGGACGAGTTTCACGACCGGTTCTACAAGCTCTTCGGCACTCCCGAATCCCTCCAGGCCCGGACCGGCACGCCTTACCTCAAAGCCATGATCAACCCGGCCAAAGGCATACTCTTCCTGAGAGAAAACTACCCGGAACAGTTCGGGAACACTGCCCATCTCCTGTTTTATCCCCAATACTGGGGGTACCGTTTTACCGGCAAAACCGGAATGGAGGGTACTTATACGGGCTGTCACGGTTACCTTTGGGATCAGATCGATCACAAATTGTCCTCCGTGGCCGAAGGACTGGGAGCCGCAGCCCTCATGCCCGGAAAGATCAGCAATTCCTGGGATATTCTCGGAACCGTGAGCGAAGAACTCGTCCGAAAAACCGGCCTTTCAAAAGATGTAATCGTTACTATGGGTATTCATGATTCCAATTCTTCCCTGCTTCCCCATTTTGCCAAAAAAGGAGAAACCGGTTTTGCGCTGAATTCTACCGGAACCTGGTGCGTTATCATGAATCCGGTGAAAGCCTATGGTTTTAGACCGGATGAA
>JAISBN010000024.1 GCA_031266175.1 Treponema sp.
CCTCCACACGATGCCATGTATCGCCATCATCTGAATATGCCATTGGAATGTAGTGATACCCCGCGGCGACAAAGCGTCCGTTTCCATAGACGATGGTATTGATACTATCTTCGTTGAAGGGATATTCCGACGCCCGGGTCCAATTTTCCAGAGCCATGGCATATTCTTCCGGTATTTCCCTGGCGGGAATATGGTTGGCCTCATCTATCTGAGCGGCATTTTCCGCTTCCTGTACGCTGCCGGTTATGGCCGGTGTTTCGGATATTTCAGGAATATCAGGGATTTCAGATGTCTCAGGAATTTCCGCGATGCCGGAACTCCGCTCCCTCGAAGCGGGTTTTTTCTCCGCCGGGCACGAGAGCGCCATGAATACAACCGCTATAATAATTGACGACTGTATTTGACGGGTTCTCATGGATACAGGCTGATGCAAAATAATAATTTTGTCAATAGACTAGGAAGCGCACGAGCGCCAGGTAGTGTACGCCTATGGCGCCAGGCGCCGTTTAGGGGAACCGCCCTACACAGGGAGCGCAGGAGCGCCGAGCGCCGTTTGCGTTCTTTTGCTATCAAAATGAAAAGCTGGTTATTTATACAATTATAGAAGATATCACAATATAAAGGATGGATGATTAATGAAAAAGATATTTTGGTATGCCATGTTTTTCTGCTGCCTGTCCTATGGATACGCGCAGAAAATAGAGATTAAAGAGGTAACGGCAAGTTCCGTGTTGACCGATTCCCAGGGTTCATATCCGGCGTCCAATCTTGTTAATTATAACTACCAAAGCTGGGCGGAAGGGGCGCGGGGGAACGGAATTGACGAATCATTTACGCTTACGCCCTGGTCCGGAGCACAGATAGCCGGTTTTGCGTTAAAAAACGGATACGGGGATCTTAATTATTTTACCGCGAACAACCGGGTTAAATCCTTTAAGATTTACATGGACGGAAAATATATCGAAACGATTCCCATTAAGGATTCAATTTATTTTGAACAATACCCGTTAAAAACTCCGGTCAAAGGCACAAAAATACAATTCGTAATAGACAGCGTATATCAGGGAACTACCTATAACGATACCTGTATCGCGGAAATTGCCCTTTTATCAGAGGTCTTAAGCGATGAAGTTTTTTACAACCGTATTTTGAGAATGCTTGGCGCTCCCGATGACGCGCCAACAATATGGGATACAAATTTCGAAAAACCACGCGCGGGGGACCCTGACAGAATAAGATTGCTTGAGTATATGCCCTTTGATTATGACATCTATTATTCTAAAACAAAAAGAGCGCTTTTGGACAGGCCTTCTTCACTGCGGTTGACTTCCGATCTTCCCCAACTTGACGGCGCAACGGCGGCGTATCCCCTTTATTCCGCAAACAACATAACACGGAGTCAGGTTCGGGACATTTACTCCGGCAGGGTTACGAACTGGAAAACCATAAACGGCAATGACGATGTGATTATTCCGTACCAGCGTCAGGAAAATTCAGGAAGCCAGACCATTTTTCAGACCATCATGGGCAGAGAACAAACGCTAAAGCCTATTCTTGACGGCGAATACATACCACGGGGTATGTCCGGCATGGTAAGAATGGTTGCCTCGGATTATTATAATTACAACAGCGCCATAGGGTACACGTTTTTGTTTTATCTTAATCACATGACCGGCAATACATCAGTAAAAACCCTGTCGATTGACGGCATCCCGCCGTCCCGGGAAACCATACGCTCCGGGGTTTATCCCTTTGCGCAGACCGTATACGCGGTTACCGCCGGAAACGAAAGTGAAAATACAAAAAAATTTATCTCCTGGATAAGCTCTGTTCAGGGGCAGGAACTGGTAGAAAAGACAGGGTATATACCTGTACGCGAGTAAACGAAGGGTTCCACCACGAACGGAAAGGACCGGTGTCTCGCGTGCCCTTGACAAGCCGGGTATCTCTCTATAGCATGTCATCCGTAATCCGTCCTGGACGGTTATAGCCAAAGCCGCTTGTAAGACGGGGATCGCAGGTTCGAATCCCGGGCGGCTCAATGGCACGGGTAAAGATCGTGTTACCTGTAATTTTTTTAAGGGGTTAGTATGAGCGTACGGGCAACGGAAAGGCTTGTGGGAGATGTGGTTGTGGCGTCGGGATTACGGGACAGTGCAAAGATGATTGTCCAGTCCGTTGACGAAGGGGCAAAGCGGATCACCACCATCTGGTTTTCGGATGATCATTCGGCGCAGACCGGGGTATTCCCCGCCAGCGCCATCGACAGGGCGGAACTGAAGGAGCCGGCAAAAAAAGCGGCGGGTAAAAAACCCGCGGCCGGCGCAAAAAAACGTTCCCGCTAAATCAGTAAAAAAAGCGCGGTTATTCTGAATCTCCGTTCCCTGTTTTTCCGAAATGCCAATATTGCGGAAAAGCGGGGGATGGTATACCCTCTAGGTATGTTCACCATCGCTTTTTCCGGCGGCGGTACCGGCGGGCACATCTATCCGGGCCTGGCTGTTATATCCGCTTTACAGCGGGAGCTGGACTGCCGGGTGTTCTGGATAGGTTCCTCCCGGGGAATAGACAGATCCCTGGTGGAAACGGCGGGGATTGCGTTTTACGGCATCCCCGCGGGAAAGCTGCGCCGGAATTTTTCGCTACAAAACGCCGGCGATTTCTTTAAGGTAGCCGCGGGTTTTTTTGCGGCGAAAAAAATTCTTAAACGGGAAAAGGCAGCGCTCCTTTTTTCAAAGGGGGGCTTTGTGAGCGTTCCCCCCTGCGCCGCGGCCGCTTTCCTGGGGATCCCCGTGGTTACCCATGAATCGGATTACAGCCCCGGTTTGGCGACCAGGCTTAACGCCCGGTTCGCGGAAAAAAGCGGGGGCCGGGTTATTACCGCCTACCGGGAAACGGCGGATCGCTTTTCCCCGCGGATACGGAAAAATGTGCTGGTCCTGGGGAATCCCGTACGATCCTGCTTCCGTCACGGGGACCCGGAAGCGGGCAGGGCCTTCCTCGGCGCGGGGAAGGGGGACAGGATACTCCTGGTCCTGGGGGGCAGCCAGGGGGCCCGGGAGTTGAACCGTCTGGTGGAAGCGTCCCTTTCCGCCCTGGGTTCGTTCTATCTCGTGGCGCACCAGACCGGGCCCGCCCATGAACCGGCGGTACAAAATACCCCGCGGTACAAAACCTATCCCTATATCAGGGACGAAATGCCCGATGTCCTGGCCGCGGCGGAACTGGTGCTCTGCAGGAGCGGCGCCGGTACGGTCTGGGAATGCGCCACCGCGGGAAAACCCATGATCCTCCTTCCTTTGGCGGGTTCCGGTACCCGGGGGGATCAGGTAGAAAACGCCCGGTTTTTTGAAAACGCCGGCGCCGCGGCGGTGCTTTCCCCGGAACGGCGGGGGCCGGAGGATCTGCAGGCGCTGGTCAAGCTGCTGGCGGCGGACGGTGAAAAGCGCCGTTCCATGGCGGAAGCTTCCGCCCGGATTGGCGCGGCGGACGGCGCCGGGCGGATCGCCGACCTTTTACGGGAAACCCTGGAAACGATGGGAACAATGGAGAAAAGCCGGTGAACCTGCCCCTTATCGATCTGGTTTTTATCATTCTTTTGGGACTCCTTACCCTGCGGGGCTTTTTAAAGGGCTTTACGGGGGAATTTTTTTCCATCGCCTCCCTGGTTCTGGGCATCCTCGCCGCGGTTCTTCTGTTTAAAAACGGTGCGGCATTTCTACGGGACCGGTACTTTCAGAATCTGTCGCTGGTTCCCGAGATCCTTGCCTTTCTCGCGATCTTTCTGGCGGTGTTTTTTCTGGGAAAGGTTCTGGAACATATTGTTAAGGATATTATCACCCGTCTGAACCTGGACAGGCTGGACCGGGGGCTGGGTCTTTTCCTGGGTGCGGCGGAAGCCTGCGCCCTCATTGTCCTCGTGGTTTTTGTCCTGTTGATCCAGCCCCTTTTTGATCCCCGGCAGTTTCTGGAAAAAAGTTTTTTTGTCCGATTCCTCGCGCCGATCATAGGAGCCTTCCGTGTTTGATAATATCCTCCACCAGCCGGTGATCACCAGGCTTAAGGCGGACATCGCTTCCGGTTCCCTGGCCCCGGCGCTGCTCTTTTCCGGCCCCCGGTACGGGGGAAAGGGGACGGCCGCGCTGGAACTGGCCAGGGTGCTGGGCTGCGAGGCGCCGGCGCCGGGGGCGTGGAACTGCGGCTGTCCCGGCTGTATCCGGCACCGGAACCTGGTTTCGTCGGATCTGCTCCTGCTGGGACGGCGGCGCTTTTACGAAGAAATCTCCGCCTCGGCGGAGGCCTTTCTGCGGAATCCGGAAAACGCCGGGGGGCGGATGCTTTTTATCCGTTCCGTCCGGAAACTGCTGGCCCGGTTCAATCCGGTCCTGTGGGAGGAGGATCCCAAACTCGGAAAAATCAGATCCCTGGTCGGAGCGCTGGAAGAGGGGCTGTCTGATTTTGAGGAAAGCCCCGTTCCCCGGGAACGGTCCGCGGCGGAAAAACACTGTAAAGGCATCATTGAAAAAGCGGTAAAGCTGGAAACCGGCGGCATGGGCGAATATGTTCCCGTCTCCCAAATCCGCCGGGCGGCGTACTGGAGCCGTCTGGCTCCCCTGGGCAGGCATAAGTGCATGGTCATCGAAAACGCCGAACAGATGCAGGAGGGGGCCAAAAATTCCCTCCTCAAGATCCTCGAAGAGCCTCCCCCCCGGGTTACCATTGTCCTGACCAGTTCCCGGTCCGCAAGCCTTCTGCCCACCGTTCTGTCCCGGCTGCGGGATTACCGTTTTGTGAAACGCGGAGCGAAGGAAGAAGAGGAAGTTGTGGTCCGCATCTTCCGGGAGACCGGGTCCTTTCAAAGCATCGAAACCTACCTTGAGTCTTTCCTCCCGGTCGGCGGGGAAATCCTGTATCCCCTGGGGGCGTATTTTGTCGCCTCCGCCGCGGCGGAAGCCGTCCGGGAACTGCAAAAACAGCGGAAGGATATTCCCCCCCTTCTGGCGGATCTGGGCAGGTTTGCCGCGCCCATCGCGGAATCCGCAGGCATAGGCCGGCCGGCGCCGGACCTGGGGACCGCCGCCGGCAAAACCCTGCAGACCGCGGAACGGTTTGAAATTCCCGGACTGCTTTCCCGGTTTTTCCTTCAGATAAGTTCCCTGATTTCCGCGTGGCTGCGCAGCGGCGGGAGTCCTGAAAAAACGGTCTGGTCCGATCTGTGGCGCAGGGAATTGCAGCGCGCCGCCGCGGATGCGGATTCCTTTAATATCGCCGCGCCCATGGTGCTGGAACGGCTTCTGGAAGCCCTTAAAACGGGGATGATCGCGTGAGGCCGATAATACCCAGGGCGCTGCAGAAATTCGCCAAACTGACTTCCGAACAGATAAAGGATCTGCTCTTTTCCATGTTTACCGACATCGACCGGCTCGAAACGGTGCTGGATTCCCTGGCCGAGGGCATTCTGGTCTGCGATTCGGAGTGTAATCTTATCCTGGCCAATAAATACGCGGACAGGCTTTTGTCGTTTTTTCATACCGAAGAAACGGTAAAAATCTGGAACGCCGTCAGGGACGAGAAAATTTCGGAGTTCCTTGAGCAGGTGCTTTTGTCCGGGGATCAGGTCCGGGAACAGGAATTTGAAACGGAACACAAGGGCATAGCGCGGCTTTTGTCGGTGAGTATTTTTCCCCTGGTCAAGGACTACCAGGTTAAGGGCTCCCTTATCCGCATGGACGATGTTACCGAAAAACGCAAAAAAGAATCCCGCCTGCGGCGGATTGAAAATCTTGCCAGCCTTACCACCCTGGCCGCGGGGGTGGCCCACGAAATTAAAAATCCCCTGGGGTCCATTTCCATCCATATCCAGCTGCTGCAAAAGGCTTTCGCGAAAAACGAGGAACTGTACTATTCCTCCCATCCGGAGGACCGGCCGGATCCAAACTTTTCGGAGGGTAAGGGGCCCGTAGGGTATTTTGAAAAGTTCCACCGGTATATCGACATTGTCAATGAAGAAATCGACCGGCTTAATCACATTGTGGTGGATTTTCTTTTTGCGGTAAAACCCATGGACCTGAATCTGCGGGAGGGGAATTTTAACGCCTTTATCCGGGAGCTGCTGGACTTTGTGGGCTATGAGCTTGAAAATGCCCATGTTACCACCGTGGTGGAGCTGGACGAAAACCTGCCCCCCCTTGATTTTGACGAACGCGTCATGAAGCAGGCCCTGCTGAACCTTATCCAGAATTCGGTGGCGGCCATGAACGGAGGGGGAACCCTTACCGTCAAAACGGAACAAAAAGGCGGGGAAGTCCTGGTCAGCATCTGCGATACGGGCAGCGGCATTCCCGAAGAAAACATGTCCAAAATTTTTGAGCCCTACTTTACCACCAAGGAACAGGGGTCCGGGCTCGGCCTGACGCTGGTGTTTAAAATTATCCGGGAACACCAGGGGGAAATAACCGTCGACTCCCGGGAAGGAAAAGGCGCCCGGTTTACCATAACCCTGCCCGTGCCGCAAAGGGAAAAGCGCCTCCTGCCCGCGGGGGAAACGGAATATTGTACTGTCCGCGCTCTGCCGGGCAGGGGAGCTGTACCATGAAATTCCGGCTTCTGGTGGCGGATGATGAAAAAAATATCCGCGAAGGCCTGGCCGCGGCCCTGGAGATGGACGGCTATGAGGTGGTTACCGCCGGCGACGGTGCGGAAGCCTTAAACCGCTATGAAAAGGGCGATATAGACCTGGTGATCACCGATCTGAGGATGCCCGGCCTTTCCGGCGGGGAACTACAGAAAAAAATCGGCGCCGAAAATCCCGCCCTGCCGGTTATCATCCTTACCGGCCACGGTACGGTTGAAAACGCGGTAACCGCCATGCGGAACGGCGCCTACGATTTCCTGACCAAGCCCGTCAACCTGGATCATCTTTCCATGCTGGTCAAGCGGGCGCTGGAAAACCAGGAACTTACCCTAAAGCACCGGAATCTGGAAGCGGAGCTGGAAAAACAAAACCAGTTCAAAAAGATGATCGGTTCCAGCGCCGCCATGCGGCGGGTCTTTGAGATGATCAGCCGGGCCGCGCCGGCAAAGGCTTCCATCCTGATCACCGGGGAATCGGGGGTGGGAAAGGAGCTGGTAGCCGACGCCCTTCACGAACTGTCTCCCCGGAAGGGGAAGCCCCTGGTCAAGGTCCACTGCGCGGCCATCCCCGAAACGCTGATCGAAAGCGAACTCTTTGGCCACGAAAAGGGGGCCTTTACCGGCGCCATTTCCCGGCGGCGGGGCCGGTTTGAGCTGGCCAACGAAGGCACCCTGTTCCTGGACGAAATCGGCGAAATCGATCAGAACATCCAGATCAAGCTTTTGCGGGTGCTGCAGGAAAAAAAATTCGAGCGGGTAGGCGGGGAAGAAACCCTGGAAGCGGACGTGCGGATCATCGCCGCCACCAACCGGGATTTAAAAGCGGAAATAGAAAAGGGAAGTTTCCGGGAGGATCTGTACTTTCGGCTGAACGTGGTTAACATCCACGTGCCCCCCCTGCGGGAACGGAAGGACGATCTGCCCCTGCTGATCAACGCCTTTTTACAGGAGTTCGCCGCGGAAAACGGAAAAGCCGTGGAGGAAATCGACGAAAAGGCCCGGGCCGCCATCTACGGCTGCGACTGGCCCGGCAATATCCGGGAGCTGCGGAACTGCATGGAAAGCTCGGTGGTCATGGCCAAGGGCAGCGTCATCACCGAAGCGGACCTGCCCCCCACGGTGCGGGCAAAAAGCGAGGAAACTTGGATACGGATCCCCCTGGGGGCAACCATGGAAGATTCGGAAAAAATCATCATCCGGGATACCTTAAGTTACTTTAACGGAAACAAAAGCAGGGCCGCCGAAGTTTTGAAGATAGGCCGCAAGACCCTTCACCGCAAGCTGGCGGAATGGGACGGCTGAAGTTTTTCGCCCGGCATGGATGGCTGATTACGGTACGATGACGGCGGAGGCGGCGCTGGACCGCGTTCCGCCGGTCAGGGTTAGGGCCAGGGGCGTTACCGTGGGGCCGTCGGTTTTCCACACCATGGCGGCACGCCCATCGTGGTTTCCCTCATATCCCGCGGCGTAAAGGCTGCCCCCGCTTTCGGCAATGGCCATCGCCACTGTTCCCCGGGTCCCGCCGGTCAGGATAATGGGCGTTATCCTGGAGCCATCGATCTTCCACACCATGGCGACACCATCGCTCCAGATCCCCTCAGACCCCGCCGCGTAGAGGCTGTCCCCGCGGGCGGTAATATCCTGTACTCTCGCGTCCCGCATCCCGCCGGTCAATGTTATAGGGGTTATCGTGGAGCCGCTGATCTTCCACACCATGGCAACAGCATTGCCGCAATTGTAGTCACCATTGTACTTGTATCCCGCCGCGTAGAGGCTGCCCCCGCTTGCGGTAATGCTTTGTACCTTTGCGTCCCGTGTCCCGTCGGTCAGTGTTATGGGGATTACCGTGGAGCCGTTAATCTTCCACACCATGGCGACACCATCGCTCCAGGTCCCCTCAGACCCCGCCGCGTAGAGGCTGTCCCCGCTTGCGGTAATGCTCCATGCCTCTGCGCTCTGCGCCCCATCTGTCAGGGTTATGGGTGTTACCCTGGAACCATCGATCTTCCACACCATGGCGGTATACCGCAACGCGACGCCATCTTCGTAGATACTCCACTTCCGCCCCCCCGCGTAGATACTCCCTCCGTTTTCAACAATACCCAATGCCTCCGTGTTCCAGGTCCCATCGGTCAGGGCCATGGGTGTTACCGTGGAGCCGCCGATCTTCCACACCATGGCGGCATGCGTGCCGCCGCTGTTCTCCTCAAACCCCGCCGCGTAGAAGATCGACGGGCCGCCGCTCCCCTGGGCCGGAACCCGTTCCCCGGCACAAAACACCATCGCCGCACTGGACCTTACCCCATCTGATAGACAGAAAAATAAGCATGGACTACAAAGAAGAAGGAGCAGAAGATGAGCAAAAAGGGCACAGAACGGCGTAATTACTCAAAAGAGTTTAAAGCCGAG
>JAISBN010000093.1 GCA_031266175.1 Treponema sp.
GGCTTTAAACTCTTTTGAGTAATTTCGCCGTTCCATACCCTTTTTGCTCATCTTCTGCTCCTTCTTCTTTGTAGTCCATGCTTATTTTTCTGTCTATCAGATGGGGTAAGGTCCAGATAATGCTCCCTGATTTACGAGCGGACTTCTTAAAACATCGTCTTTTAGGAAGACGGAAATACCGAGAATAATAATGAAACAGGCGGCAAAACCGATTTCCGCAAGACGGCTCCGGCGGTTTTTTAGTATGGTTTTTTCCCCTAAACCGCCCGGGCTATAATCTTGAAGGGGGGGTATTATGAAACGGTTTCCAGTAACTTCCCGTTCAAATACCGCCTTGATTATTTCATCAATTTTCATAACAGCCTCCTATACGTTCCTTAATATATGATTTAACGACCATGAGCCGCTGCCGCACCGTACTCGCCGGAATTCCTTCTATAAGAGCAATTTCTTGTGAATTCAGCCCTTCGTAATATTTAAGGAAAAGTAACCGCTTGTCCCGTTCTTTAAGGCTTTTTATAATTTGCCGGCATGTATCAACCGCCTCCTGTTCGATAAGTATATCGACAACATTCTTTTGCTCTGTATGATTGACGACATGTTGCTCGTCTATTACATCTATTGGCACGGTGGTGGTATTTTTTGACCTTCTAAGCAGATCTATAAAATGATTTTTGGCGATAGTATAGACCCATGTGGATAATGAATATTTTGGGTTATACCGTTCAATTTTTTTAAAAACAGTCAAAAGGACTTCCGAGACAATATCATTATATTCATGGGGCGGTATTCCTTTAAATGCCGCGATATAGACCAATAAGCACGGAAAGTAATACTCCCACAGGTCCTTGAATTTATTCTGCGGGTTTCTATCCTTGTCCAGAATACATACTCTTAATTGATTTCCATCAATGCTCACGTTTAATTATACGTTTACATTCAAAAAGTGTTTGAAAATTTCGTAAATATATGGTACGGGATAATGTTGTTCTAATTCAAAACAGTTCTTTAAAAATCGGTACCACCGGTTGCGTGTTTCTGATGAACGGGCAATGCATTTTAATTTTATATTCTTATTGTGACAATCTTCAATAAATTGTTTCACCTCCTTTGCCCTGCCTCAAAAATGACCCCTCCCTTGGCCCTGAAGCTCCTCCGCGCATGCGGTTCCCGGGTATTCGCCCCCCGCCGCAAAGCGTTTCAAAGGCCAGGCGGCGCGGGGACGCCCGCGGGGTTATGGAACAAGGCTTAAAGCATAGTCAAGTTGATCGTCTGTAAATCCCGATACACCCGCGGCATGCTCGGCATGGGGGGATATGCCCGTTTTCTCATAGCATGTTCCCGCCATGTCCGTAACTTTCTGGACGGATACCGAATAGATCCAGCCGTTGACCAGCGGGCGTTCCAGGGACAGGGAAAACGCTCCGCTGGTTGTCGATCCGGTATGGATAACATGATCCTGGGTACGCAGGGCCAGGGTAAACCATTCCCCCCCGGAGATGGTTTGTCTGTTCGTTATCAGGATGACTGGTTTGGTGTACCGCGTTCCGGCGGGGGTAACCGTATGGGTTACGGGGGAAGAAAAGTCATTTCCGCCGGGGCCGTCTTTGGTACGGACCTGTACATAGTCTTTTTTTACCCCGGCAAAACGGCCCGCGATATAGTCCACATTTGACTGGAGCCCGCCCCGGTTTCCGCGGACATCCAGGACGATCGCCTTTGTTCCCGCCAGGGAATCAATAATACCGTTTATGTCCCGGGTCCAGTCCTGGCTTTGGCCGGTTCCGGTACTGCCCTTCGCAAAACCGGCAATATGGATATACCCCACGTCAGAGTGCGGCGACGTGAAGGTTCCGTACAGGAACAGGCCGTCCCCCGCGGAAGCGCCGCCGCCGTTGAGATAGCCGCTTTTAACGAGTGCGAGTTCGAAGGGCTCGACGGAATCAGTGCCGAATCGATCACCGGAATTAAAATACCCAAAGGGGGCCATTAAATACACATGGGGATCATCCAGCACCCCTAACAAACCGGAACATACGTCAAAGAGCTCCCGATCGCCCATGCCGGAATAGATCTGCGGGGCATACTTGGCATAGGCCCCGTTCCAGTCGATGCCCCGTATATCCATAAGCGCGTAGGTTTCGTCAAAGTCCTTCCAGAGGGTGTCGAATATTTCCCGGGGGGAACCGCCGGGATCGGACCCCAGGAAAACCTCGCAGGATGCCAGCGCGGCAAAAAGGAACACGGCGTATATAAGGGCCGGTACTTTACCGGAACGGTTCATGATTTCTCCCCTTTCTAAAAGGTAAAGGCTATTCCGCTGCTCAGCCGTAACAGCGCGTCAATCCGCGGCCGGGGAAAATTAATCCGGGAAACCTCAAAGCCCATTCCCATATAAAGGCCGATCAGGGAATTCACCCTATGCTGATATTTTAAGTCCCCAAAAAAAGCCCAATAGTTGTGAAGGCTGGCAACGCGGCCCAGGGTGATGATCTCCATCGGACTTTCCTCCGAATACTTGATGAGCACTTCGTCCGCTCCGGCGTAGGCGGGACGCACCGCGTACCCGAAAAGGGGGATCCCCCCGGACAGGGTAAAAACGTTTTCTTCGTTAACGATCCATTTTTGGGTCGCGTGGATCCCCAGGGACGCCAGCACGGTAATGCTTGGATAATGGCCAAACTGCAGATAGGTATCGGCCCGGAAGGATCCGCCAAGAAAACCGGGGAAGGTTTCGCTGCCCCAGAGCCGGTAGTCCAGCGCGTATTCCAGATAACCCCTGACCGCAAGATACTCGGGAAGATAGGCCCAATAATAGGACTTTCCTTTCTGGGGATCATAATCTTGGGCCAGCACCGCTTCCGTCTTGTTTTTCGTTTCCGAATTTCCCATAAAAAAGCCGATGTTCAGGGAATGAAGAAAATTGCTTCTTTCGATGTTGCCGTCAAGCAGAAAGGTAAGCGTATTTAGGTATCTGTTGACCGGCGAATAGGTCCTTTCTTTGTATCCCGAAAAGGTGTATCCCAGACTGGCGCCTAGGCGAAAAGGCTTTTCCGTCGTCTGGGCCGCCGTATAAGCGGCTGTAACCAGCGCCAGGATAACGCCGATCCATGGTAGCTTCATGTGTACCCCTTTTTAAATGCGCGTTTTGTCCACTCTGTCCGCTTCCCCCCGCTTTTGTCAAGGACCATCCCCGGGGTTGCCGGACTGGACCGGGAAAATCCGTAAAAACTGCTGAATATCCGGTTTTTAACGGATAAAATTTCACCGAATAATTGAATAAACCGTTATTTTTCTGTATTATTAAGGAGAAATTCCGTTTACCGAGCGAGGTTTTGGGTAAAAATGCTGGATCTTGGCCCTGTCCACCGTACCGAATATGAGTTAGACCCCTCCGAACACGTGGTAATTGCCGAAGCGCCGGGGCGGCTTCATTATCTGGGTGAACACGGGGAGCCCAAGGCGGGGTTGTACCTTTCTTCCGCCATAAACAGGACCATCCGGGTTGCCGTAAGCCTGCGAAAGGACAATTCCCTCCGTTTTTTTGCCGTGGATCTGGGGGAACGCAAGCGGACTACCCTGGCGAACCTGAAATACAAGCGGGAAGACCGGTGGGCGAATTACATTAAACTGGCGGTCCATCTTTTCGCGCAGCGGGGCTTTCCCGTGAAGGGGCTTAACTTTACCGTCTCCGGGGACATACCCCAGCAGGCGGGGCTGGCGTCTTCCACGGCCATAGAAGTTGCCTCCGCGGTGGCGCTGCGGGGGTTTTTAAAGGCCTCCGTGCCGGACAGGGAACTGCTGCCCGGGTTAATCCGGGCGGAAGCGGAATTTCTGGGCCGGGATGTCAGCCCCGTGGATTACCTTATCGCCTTTAACGGTAAAAAAGATCATTTTTTACTGGTGGACGAGGCAAGCCGGGAGGTAATCAAAATCAAATCCCCCTTCGGCAAATATAAAATGCTCCTGATGGATTCCCGGGTTCCCCGGGCGGGGGTGGAAGAAGAGCTTGACCGCCGGAAGAAAGATACCCGGAAGGGGCTGGAACTGCTTGCCCGCGGAAAACAGGGCACAAGCTTCCGGAATTACGAGCCCGGGGATTTACTGGAATCCATGGGGGATTTAAGCGAAGAAATACGCCGCCGGTCCCTGCACGTGGTGGAAGAAAACCAGCGCGTCAGGGAAGCGGCGGAGGCCCTTAAAAAGGGTGAACTGGCGGATCTGTCCAGGGTGATTTACCATTCCCACGAAAGCCTGCGGGATCTGTACGAAGTTTCCTGTCCCGAAATCGACTGGCTGGTAAAACGGGCCCAGGAAATCGAGGGCGTGGTCGCTTCCCGCATGACCGGCATGGGTTTCGGGGGCTGTACCTATACGATCCTCAAGGACAGCGCCCGGGAGGAGTACCGTAAGCGGCTCGAGGATTATGAGCGGATCTTCGGCTTTCATCCCTTGGTATACGAATTCCGTCCCGCGCCGGGCGTCCGCCTGACCGCCAAAGGATAAAAGATGGCTGCCCGTGAAGATCTGGAAGAGGGGATCAGGTTTTTCAAAATCCGGCGCTGGGACAAGGCCCTGGAGGAATTTTTAAAAATCAACGCCTCGGTTTTTGAAACCTCCGGGGCGGTTGAACTGGCCTATTATCTGGGGCTTTGCTACGCCAAGCTGGAACGGTACGACGACGCCCTGCTTTATCTGGAGCAGGTGGTAACCGTTGCGCCGGATCCCCTGCGGGTGTACCAGTGCCGTCTTACCCTGGCGTATATTTATGTTATCACGGGCCGTTCAAAACTGGCCGAATTTGAACTGGGACGGCTGGTCAAGGGGGGGTATGAATCCATTCAGATCTATACAACCCTGGCCTATGCCGCGTGGTCCCAAAAACAGTTTCAAAAGGCGGTGGACTACTATGAAAAGGCCCTGGGCATGGACAAAAACAACGCCACCGCGCTGAACGGCCTGGGATATATCCTGGCGGATTCCGATATCGACATTCCCCGGGGGCTTAAGCTCTGCCGCCGGGCGGTGGACAGGCAGCCCCATTCCGCGGCCTACCTTGATTCCCTGGGCTGGGCCCACTTTAAAAACGGCGATACCGGCGAGGCCCGGATCTGGCTCCGCCGGGCCCTTGAAATTGCCCCCCAGCGGAAGGAGATCAAGCGGCACATGAAAATCCTCGTAGGAGACGGTTAGCAGCCCCGGCTGCCGGCCAACGCTTATGATCCGCCGCCCGCTTACAGTTGTTTTCCTCGCCTGGGCCGTCCTGGCGCTGATTGCGGGATGCGACAGAGGAAGCGCCGGAGGCGCTGCCGCTCCGGGATACTCCCGGAACCCGGAGACCCCGAACGCGGAAACCCCGGACAGCGGCCCCAACTTTTTACAGCCCGGAACCACCGGCGCCTCCCTGACCGATACCGTCGACGCCCAGAACGAATTCCGCATCGGCGTTCAGGCCTATTACCGCTATGCCTTTAACGAGGCGATCCTCGCCTTTGAACGGGCCAATTCCTTCAGGCCCGGCGAGCCCCTTGTCCTGGACTGGCTGGGCAGGGCCTACTACCGTTCGGGCCTGGAGGAGACCGCCCTGCGGCAGTGGAGTTTTGCCGCGGAACGAAATCCCGCGTCGTCGGATCAGATCCTCCTCCGCAGCCGGATTGAAACGGTTCAAAACCGCCGCAGCCTGGTTTCCTTTATGGAAGACGATCAGCGTTATGTGGAGGCGGGCCGCTATCCCGGCAGGGCCGGGACCAGCATTTATTTCCGCCAGCCCACTTCGGTACTGCCCCTGAACGACGGAACGGTCTGGGTGGCGGCCTGCGGCAGCAACGAACTGGTCCGCCTGGATGTCAACGGCCTTGTTAAACAGCGGATCCGGGGGCCGGTAAACGGTTTTGACCGGCCCTACGACGTGGTCCAGGGACTTGACGGCAGGCTGTATGTTTCCGAATACCGGGGGAGCAGGGTCAGCGTCCTTGATCCGGAGGGAAGGTGGCTTTCCTACCTGGGGGAGCGGGGCATCGCGGAAGGAAACTTCGCGGGTCCCCAAAACCTGGCGGTAGACGTCGAGGGCTATCTGTATGTGGTTGATTACGGAAACCGGCGGGTTTCCAAATTCGATCCCGACGGGAACCATATTCTGTCCTTCGGAAAACGGGGCTGGGGTTTCGAGGGGTTTCTTTCCCCCACCGGCATCGTGTGCATGGATGAGCGGGTCTTTGTGGCCGACGGGGCGGCAAAAAAAATCTATACCTTTGACCGGAACGGGACCTACCTGGGAGTGCTGGTGGAAGAGGGCCTTACCGGTCCCGAAAGCCTGCGCCTCTCCGGGGGCCGGCTGCTGCTGGCGGACAGCTCCCGGATTGTGCTGATAGATCCCGATTCTTCCATTGTCAGCGAACTGGGGGTGATGGGCGGCGCGGAGGTGCGGATTACCGGAGCCGGGGCGGACCGGAACGGCAATATCCTGGCGGCCAATTTCCGGGGGGATGAGGTGGCGGTGCTAAGCTCCGCGGAGGATCTGGCTTCGGGGTTCTTTGTGCAGATTGACCGGGTCATTGCCGACAGCTTTCCCCAGATAACGGTGGAGCTTTCCGTCCAGGACCGGCGGCGGCGTCCCATCCTGGGACTGGACGCCCGCAATTTTATCGTCACCGAACGGAACCGCTCCGCGGCGGAACAAACTTTCCTGGGGGCGGCCTACCTTTCCACCCGTTACGATGTTTCCGTCCTGATGGAACGATCCGCCGAAACCGCCCCCCTGCGGGCTGATTTGGCCGCGGCCCTGCGGGACGTTAACGCCGCGGGTCCCCGGCTGGTATCGGTGGTGTCCGCGGGGGAAACGCCGGTCCGGGAGCGGCTGGGGGCGGGCGCTTCGGGGCTGGCCGCCGCGGCCCGTTCCGGTGAGTACAGCCCCCGGTGGCGTTTCGATACCGCCCTGCGGCTCGCCGCCTCGGACCTGCTGGAGGGGGAAAAGAAGCGGGCCGTGGTTTTTGCCGGCTCGGGAACCCTGGGGGAACTGGCCTTTGAACAGTACAGCCTTTCGGAACTGGCCGCGTACCTGGCCAACAACGGTATTGCCTTTTACGCGGTTATTGTGGGCGGCGGCCCTGCGGGGGATGAGCTCCGGTATCTCTGCGAAGAAACCGGGGGCGAAGTCGTCAACCTGTACCAGCCCGCGGGGGCCGGCCCGGTTATCCGGTCCATCGGAACCGCCGGGTCAGGTTCATACGCCCTGCGGTACCGTTCGGCCCTGCGGACCAATTTCGGCGTGAACTATCTTCCGGTGGAAGTTGAGGTCTACCTTCTGGAACGTTCCGGCCGGGACAGAACCGGCTATTTCGCCCCGCTTCAATAGCCCTCCGAATTTCCGGTCCTTTCGTAATACCCGCACTTTTTAACCTCCGCGCCGGCAAGCGCTTCGTGGAGAAGTCCCGTCCCGCTTCCGGGGTCTCCCAGTTCCAGCGCTTCGTAGAGGCTCCCCGCTTCCCGGGGATCCCCCCGCAGCACCGGATGGACGGGGCTAAAGAGGACGCAGCAGTCGGCAAAGGGCAGGATGGACGTTTCGTAGGTTCCGAAATTTTTTGCCCTCAGGATGATTTCTTCCTTGTCGATGCCGATCAGGGGGCGGAGTACCGGAACCGGGTTCTTGTGGTTCCGGACCGGGCTTTCGCCGCAATTCAGGTTTTCCACCGTCTGGCTCGCGACCTGGGAAAGGCTTTCCCCGGTGACCAGGCATTTTGCGCCGGTCCGGCGGGCGATGAAAAAAGCGGCCTCCATCATCGCCATCCGGAGCAGCACCGTATTCCACTCGGGGGGACTTTTTTCTTTAATCCGCCGCTGCACTCCGGTAAAGTTTACAATGTAAAGGCGCATCCCCATGGCATAGGAGCCGGCGATCTCCGCCAGGCGGACCGTTTTGTCCAGGGCCTCCCCGGACGTGTAGGGGGGTGTGTGAAAATACACCGCGTCCAGCCCCATCCCCCGGCCCGCCATCATGCAGCCCGCCACCGGGGAATCGATGCCCCCGGACAAAAGCAGCAGCCCCCGGCCGGCGCTGCCCGCAGGCAGTCCCCGGCGGCCCTTTTTCCCCAGGCTGTACACGTAGGCCTTTTCCCGGATTTCCACGGAGATGACCTCGCCGGGATTTTGTACGTCCACCGGAAACCCGGGAACCGCGGCGCGGACCGCGTCCCCCGCGGCGCAGCGGATCCCGTAGGAATCCAGGGGAAAACTTTTGTCCGTCCTCCGGGCTTCCACCTTAAAGGATCCCGCCCCCGACTGCTTAAGCCGTTTTCCCTCTTCCGCGCAGGCGGCCAGGACCGCTTCGGGGGTCTTTTCGCATGTCCGCGCCAAAGCCCAGCCGGCGATTCCCATCAGCCGGGAGAGAAGCTCCTCTACCCGGGCCGCCCGTTCCTCCGCGCAACTAACGTACAGACGGCCCGCGGTGGAACGTAGCTGCGATCCCGGGGCCCCGGAGCGGAGCATCGTTACCAGATTCCGCTTAAGGATACGCATAAAACTTTCCCGGTTCCCCCCCTTCAGGGTAAGTTCGCCGGGTTTGACCAGATAGAGGAGCCGTTCGGACATGGACACAGCATAGCACAGACCGCCGATAAGGGCTTCCCCGGGAGGGCTAAAAACCGGCTGATAAAGATTTTAGATTTAGCCGGGATGAGTGTTATGATCGATAACGACCGCGCTATTGCATTAGCATAATAATCCCGCATGCTAAAATTAGGGTATAAACATTTTTGGAGGATTTTATGATACGGTATTTGTTTTCTTTCGTGGTATTTTTGGCGGGAATCGGTTTGACAATTTTTACAGCGGGCGGTAGCATGGTAAAGTAACATGGATTGCGGGGTATATGGCGGTACTTATCGGGGTAATTGCAATGTTGGTAAATTTGGAAGATAAAACAGAATTAGGCCCCAATTTTGCATTGGCGTTAGTTTCAATGTTATATATATAGTGGAATAGTAAATGTTGTAATCATAATACCCTTCACGGTATTTATAAAAAAACAGTTGAAAGAATGAACCTTCCCGGCGGATTTGCGGTATTCCGCCGGGCACGGTTTTTTCGGGCAGGGTTTCCCCGGGCCGGAGAGCGGGGCTTTCGCCCCGGAAATCCCCCTGACGGGCGGTGTTACCGTGGAATTGGGGACGGCTCGTCCCTTTCCCTGCGGATCGATCCCGGAGCAGGCGGCAGAAGTTCCGCCGTGGTATCCGGCAAACCCTATACCTTTGCGCTGCCCCAGTGGACGGTGTCGCGGATCCTGCGGGATATCCGGCAGACCGGAAACCCCTGAACCGGGCGCGGCGGATCAAACCGCAAGGAGACTTATTCTGCCTTGCGGTAAGGCCCGGCTTCCTGTATTGCCGTCCGGTATAATTAGTGTCTGTCTATAAAGTAGCTGCCATCACGGCGGCGGTCATAACTCTAATGTTATAACCAATAACACTCCAATAAACTTTTTGTCTATAATGTTTCCAGCCTTTCCAATT
>JAISBN010000131.1 GCA_031266175.1 Treponema sp.
TGACGTGGTGAAGCTGGCCGAGGAAGCCCTTGCGCCTGAAGAAGATATAAAGCAGGAAAAAGATGATTAAAACACCTGAAACCCCAGAAGCGGCTCTCGCCCGCCTTGAGCGGAAATCATCAATTTATATAACTCTTTAGATTTACAAAAAGAATGACAATAGTATCGTCAGATGTAAGAGCATATGTTACCGTTAGGTACATATATTGATCGGGAAGCAAACCGCTAAAAAATGTTGTTTTCAAATAACGCTTCCTGACATGGATATGCTTACCTTGGTATAAAATCGTCTCCTCACTAGAAGCAAGGGGGTCTTGGAGAATATTTTTTTCCACCATATCAAAATATTCCAGAAAACGAGAGTATTTTTTAATAATCTGTTCCTTTTGCCGGTTATATGAAGTTGTATAGACGAGCTTCATCGGTTTTCAGGAACTCCCTGACGGCAGCCTTTTCCTGTTCGGTGAAGGCTTCGGTGTCATATCCGGAAACCGTCATCGTACAGACCAGATTAAGCGGTATCTCCCCACCCATTGGCGTCCTGTTGTAAACATCGTCATGGGTCATATCAGACAGGCGTGAAGCCCCATATTTATAGGCTGTTTCAGCGGCATAATTGAGAATGTCTATCTGGCCTCGGGTAAAAAGAGAATAATTTGGCTGAGCTATGGGGTAATACGAATTTTGTGTAACATGCCCAATGGGCTCCTCAATGATCTCTATCATGTGCTTGGGGAAATCCATCTCAAGTAAAACTTTAAATGCTTCATCATCGGGGACCGGACCAAACTTATGTTTTATATACCGGGCCCCCGTTATACCAATGCCGTGAAGGGTATCATGCAAAGCATCCGCTATTATAAGGGCTTTCCTAAGCTGGATACTGCCTATGCCAGGCTTCGCCTTGAGGATCGCCAAAACAGCATTCTGAAAGAGCATATTGTCCATATTGGCCTCCTATTGGTCTATCTGATTTTCATGATATATCCGTTTTCCTAATTTTTCAAGTATAGAATTTACTACCTATGCCGGCCATTTTTCCTGCCGTTTCTTATCATTTTCTGAAATTTCCTCTACTGCCTCCCTCGCAGCTCCTTCTTGAGCCGTTCCGCCGCCCGTTCAAACCGCCGCAGTTCCCCGGGATCATATAACCGGGTGAGATACAGCACCTCCCCGGCCTCCAGGGCTTCTCCTGCCTCTATGATGATCCCCTCGAAGTATGACCTGGTTTTAGGGTCCAAACCCTCATCCAGGGTTACTGCCGGCCGGTCCCTGATATAGACCTGGCTGCCCTTCACCCGGATGGCAGATTCCTCCGGCGCGGCCGGCGCCTCCCCTCTGGCAAAGCTGACGAACTGCCGCAGGGACATATCCTTGACTGCCCGGAACACGTCCTTTTTCTGGTAGATAGCCAGGGCCCGATCCACATAGGGGAGTTTGGTAGGACCGTCTTCATCCGAAAACCCCACCTTTTCCAGGTCCTTCCGGTATTTAAGAAAGGCCTCCCCGATATAGAGCCAGTTATGAAGGCCGCTCCGCTCCATCTGGAACTCATCGCAAAGAGACTCGATATACTTAGCCATGCTGTGATACTGGAGGTCTATATAAAGCCCCCGGGCCTTGATTTTTGCCAGCCCTATCCCCACTGCCAAGATGGACAGGCGGACCCCCATGATGGTCTCCCGGATACCGGCGTCAATCTCCCCGGCATCATCCGAGTTGGCATAGTCCAAGCTGATATGGCCGCTTCTCAGTCTTTTTTCCGGTTTTTGGGGGCCGTCATACTGGTTGGGGATGATTTCGGTTTTCATTGGCAACGGAGTCTCCATCGTGCTTTTATCGTGCTTTTATTCCGCACAACTTGACATTATACGGACATAACGGACATAATACAATCAAGGTTAATTCCTTATACTATCGGTAATTACCGATGTCACAAAGAATTAGGCGAAGGGGAGAAAAAGGACTCTTAATCTGCGGGTCGAAGGTTCGATCCCTTCGCGGCTCATCGCTAATTCCTTACAATATAAGGAATTAGCTTGTTAAATTTTTAAAAAACCGTGGACCGGGCAGCACCGTACATTTATTTTTCCGTTTAACCGGAGGATAATGCTATGTTCCGGTCTCCCAAGCCTTTTACCACTCCCCGGCGTAACGATTCCAAGACGTTTCAGATAACTCTCTTAATTGCTCAAGCGGCCTGCCATGGCGGCTTTATCAGGAGTGGCGCCGCAGGAGCTTCCGGGATCTGCCGGATGCCTTGGCCCGGTACCGGAATCCCAAAACCAAGGTCGCAGATGATATAACAGTAGGCGCATGGATTGAGAAGTTCACAACCATGGCTGAGACGGAGGAAATGGATGCTATTGAGTTTATCAACCGGATGTCCTTGAAAAAGTTAAATAACGGCAAGCCAAGGGGTCAAAAAATTCATTCCCGCTGGTTCAATCCTTTCCAGTGCCTTGACCCTCCAAAAATAAACACCGGAACCCGGGATGCTCTACCCGGGGATGAAATGGCCGCTCTTCAGCCTTTTTCTGGTCTCCGGGGACCGTCACAGTGATTCGAGATAACTTCAGCTCTTATTTTTATTTACAGGGTTCCATCGTGCATTTATCGTATATTTATTATGCCCGGCACGGTAAACGGTAATATGGTAAGTGGACCAAAAAACTCCCTTTGTGCTATATTTACCCTATGCGTACTGTTTGCGGCCTGCTCCTGGTGTGGATCCTTGGATTTTCCCTGACCCGGGCCGCCGCCCAGGAAGAACCTTTCCCCGCCGCGGAGCCTGTTCCCGGGGACGAAGAAAACTACGACGGCCGTCAGGATTACGAATCGGACTACGAACGGAAGCCCCTTATCCCCAACGACAACTTTATCTTCGGCCAGCCCGAATTCCTTGATATCGACATGGGACTGGACGCCGGTTTTGAGCGGGGCTTCTGGATGGGGCTAGGGTTAAAGTTCAATTACACCGGCGGGCCCTTTACCGTTACCGCCGATCTGGTGTTTAAAAACGATCAGAAGTACGCCCCCGCGGCGGTAATGCTCCCTTCGGGCAGTCTGGGGGGCTTTTACTTTCTGCTCAACGAAGGGGGCGTTACCTACAGTAAAGACTTTTTCTACCTCCGGGGGGGGCGTTTTAAAAACTATGACGAAGTGGATTCCCCCTATTCCCTCTTTTTGAATTCCTCCGGCATCTCCGCCAACACCCTTAAACTGCGGCTGGAATCGGATCATTTTATCTACCAGACCCAGTGGATAGAACTGAATCGGGACAGCGGCGTTTCTTCCCCCGGGTGGAATGAATACCGCCGGCGGACCGATCACCTGAATCCTTCGACGGGTTATAACGCCGCGGACCCGTCCACCCAATCGGATACAACGAACCTTTCCGGCTACGGTTTTCCCGACCGGGGGGTAAACTATAAAATATACGGTATTAAAATAAACGACTGGCGCGCCGGTTTCCTTGACGCCGCGGTGTATACGGGTCGGCCCTTTGATTTGGAATACTTTCTTAACCCCATACCCCAGTATTTTATCCAGTACTTCAAGGCTACTCCGGGCAGGCCCTGGGCCACCGAATCAAACGAGAACAACCTCCTGGGCCTTTTCTGGGATATCAACAAGGAATCCTGGGACGCCTACGCCCAGGTTCTGGTGGACGATTTTAGCCTTGGTTTCCTGCGTTTTCTCTACGACGGTTTCTCCCGGAACCCCTGGAAGGCGGCCTGGGCCCTGGGGGGCAGGATCAACACTTCCCTGGGGCGTTTCGGGTTCCACCACGGCGGGGCGCTGAAATATACCTTTGAGCCCATCGGGGTTAACGGCGACGGAAAATACGCAAACGATCCCGCCGCCACCGCCTACGGCTATACCTACTACCCCGAAACCAGGTACTTTGACGGGGACGAGACGGTAAATCTCCTTATCCAGGACACCATGGTGGGGTATAAACACGGGGAAAACAACCTGGCCTTCCAGGTGGATTACCGGAACAGGTTTTTCGGTTTCCTGGTTACCACCGAGCTGGAACTGGTCCTGGCGGGAAACAATTCCCCCGCCAATCCCTGGCATGATTACGACGAGCGTTCCTCCATGTACGACGACGGGAGATACGGCAGCCAGCTTTTTAACGACGGGCAGATCGAAACAACCCTGGAATTCCGCGTCAATGTTTCCCGCCGGTTCGGTCCCGTGTCGGCCTATGCGGCCATGGCTTTGGGAGGCCGTTTTAACAAACTGGAACTGGTTCCGGCGGATCCCGATCCCTACAGGAGCGCGGGCCGGACCGTGGATAACGATATTTGGATCTGGAAAGCTTCGGACAGTCACGAGCTAATCTTTCGTTTTTCCGTAGGGTTCAGGTATACCCTGCCGGTACTGTAACCATGAAAACCGCCAAAACCGTCTTTGTACTGCTGTTTCTCCTTTCGGGCGTCCTCTGCCGGGGCGAGTATTTTTATCAGGATGATCCCGAAATTACGGCCCTGGAACATATCGGCCGGCGGATGAAAAAAGTCCTGCCCTTTTCTTCTTTTCCCGTCCACGGCGGCGATATTCTGGATTATGCGGATTCCCTGCTTTCCGATCCCGCATCGGCATCCCTGGATGAAACGGAACGGGCCATGCTGGAAGATATTGCCGCGGCCCTTGAAGAACAGCGGGACCGTGAAATCCTCCTTAAGGGAGGGCTGGCCCTGGCCTACGAACAGCGCCTCAGCACCGGTCCCTTTACCATCGACGGGGAGGAAACCCCCAACGGGGAAGATTTCCGCCGGGCCTTCCAGAATTTTTCCCCGGTTCTGCGGCTGGACGCGGGGATCGGTGTCTTTGACGGCCCCTGGGTCGCGGGAAGGATCGACATAGCCCCCGCCTGGGATAACGACTTTTCTCCCTTTTCAAATTTTTTTACAGAAGTTGACATTACCTACGACATCCTCAAGCGGGGCGTCTTTGCCTGGAACGGCAGGTATCTTAACTTTTTCCTGGGCCGGGATACGGTTCACTGGGGTAATCCCGCGGGTTCCACCCTCTATCCTTCGGCCCTGCTCCCCTACCTGGACAGTATCCGGCTCAACGTCCCCCTGGGGCCTTTCAGCTTTGACTATATGCTTGCTTCGATTATGCCCAAAAAAGCCGGCCACGATGTGGACAGCGCGGTGGCCGGCCAGTACAGTAATCCCCCCTCCAGCCCCAATCCCCTGGGGGATCACTTCGGTTTTGTCAGCAACGAAAGTCCCTCCGTCATCCTCCTGGCGGCCCACCGCTTCCAGTGGAACTTCGGCCGCGTCAAGGCGGGGATCGGGGGTACGGTGGTTTACGCCCGGAGCAACAACGAATTCCTCATCACCGACGTACTTCCCATTATGATCTACCACAACGCCGATTCGGTGCCCAATAACCTTGCCATGATCCTGGACGCCCAGTGGACGATCCTCTCCGGCCTAAGCCTTTCCGCGATGCTGGGCTTTGACGACATCAGCGCCCGGACTTTCGGCATCCCCGACGGGTCCGTTCCCACCATTCCCGCGGGAGTACTGCAGCTTGAATACAGCAGGGCCGGCGCCGACCTTTCCCGGTACTATATGCTGGAGGGGGGATATACCCACTACCTCTGGGGAAACTTTGCCTATACCGACAATCCCGAAACATGGTACGGCGTATACCTGGCCCGGGGCATTTACCGCTACGCCCCCAACAAGGACGCCGTCCTGCTGCCCCTGACCAGCCCCTACGGTCCCGGCGCCCTGTGGGGAAAACTAAGGGCATCCTTTACGTTTCCCCGGCGGAACCTCCGCGCCGGGGCGGAACTGCTCTTTCTGGCCAAAAACAGCGGGGTAAACCTGGTAGACACCCCCTACAGGGTGGACGAAGGCCTCCACAGCTATGACCGCTGGTTCCTGGCCCTGGACGTCCCCCTGGCCTATACCTGGAAAAGCCTGGAATTCTCCTTCAGCCCCGCCCTGCTGTGGGGTTCCGGCGGCCACGCCCTGGAATGTACCCTGGGGTTAAAATGGACGCTGGAAGGCGGCGCCTACCTGAGCGTCCCCCGCTTCGGGTCCCGGTCCCGGGAGTAACGGCGAAAGTCCGGGAATCAGGCTCCCCGCGCTAAATTCCGGGTTTTTATGTAATTGACGTAGTTCTCAAAGGAAATGTCCCTGTTTCCGGCGATCAAAAATCCCGAATTAAAGCTGCTTTCGGCGCTCCGCACCCAGCGGACTTCCACCTTCATTTCAAAGGGCTCCAGGCCGGAGGCCGTCTCGGGTTTTATCTGCATCACATAATTTTCACCCGTCTTGATGATAATGTAGGTCTTGCTTTCCATGCGGAATCCGCCGCGGTTGATATTCCGCAGCACGGCTTCGCCCTCAAAGCCGTTGATGGCTACCTTGGCTATGCAGGTATAGCGGGGATCCCGGGGATTTTCCCCGGGGGCCGCGGCGGTCTTTTGTTTTGTCCTGAAAAACATGTTCCTTCCTTATAGTTGGAGCCGGTTTCCCAACGCGCCGTTTTGAAACCCGCCCGCTATGATTGTTCGGTATCTTCCGGAGGCGCCAGGTAGCGCCCCTCGGCGATCTTCCGGGCAACATCCAGGGAACCGGCGATCTTTTGACTTGCCCTCTGCACGTCAAGGATGCTGTCGGTTACATCCTGGGATATGCTTTTAAGATTCTCCACCACCTGGTGAATCGCGTTGCTTTCTTTCTGGATCTCGTCGGAACCGGTGCGGACCTGCTCGGTTGTCTCTCGGAGGCTGGCAAGGGCGTCGAGCACCCGGGCCCCGCTTGAAGCCTGGGCTTCCACCGCGGCGTTTACCGTGTCAAAGGAAGCCTGCATATCGCTTACTTCGGTAAACATGCTGCCCAGGGTTTCAACGGTACCGCCGGACACCTGCCGCATTTTTTCGATGCCCCCGGTCATGTTTTTTATCTCCTCCGATATGGAGGCCGATTCCTTGTTCGACAATTCCGCCAGGCTCCGCACTTCCCCGGCGACCACCGCAAAACCCCGGCCCGATTCCCCCGCGTGGGCCGCTTCTATGGCCGCGTTCATGGCCAGGATATTTGTCTGGGCGGCGATATTTACCAGGGCGGCGTTGGCCTTTTCCAGAAACGCCGACTGATCCGCAATCCGGGCAAGCTCCCCGGTCAGGCTGTCCAGCAGTTTCCGCCCCGCTTCGGAGGACTTGCCCAGGCTACCGGTGGTTTCATGGGCATGGCGCACCACGGAGCGGACCGAATCGATGCCTTCCACCACCTTTTCGATTGATTCGGAGGAGCGGGAAATGGCTTCGGCCTGAACGTCCACCGCGTTTTCCAGAGACCGGATATGCCTGATGATCCCCTCCACCGAATCGGCGGTTTGTACGACCGATTCCATCTGGACGCCGGTCTTGCCCTGTACCGATTCCATATTGCGGCTGATAATCCCCAGCCCGTCGGAGGATTCCCGGATGGAAATGTGAAGGTTCCCGCTGATGTTCTTCTGCCCCAGGTGTTCGTTGTTCATGCCGGCGATGGTCTTTTGCAGCTCGTCCCGGATGGTACTGAACGCCCGCTGGACATCCCCTATTTCATCCTTCCGGTTCCGGGGGATATCGATGTCAAACTTTAGTTCCGCCAGGGATATGGCCGCGGCTACAAGCGCCTTGATGGGCCTGATGAGGGTAAGGCTCAAAACCAGAATCAGGATAACGACCGCCGCCGCCGCCGACACCGCGCCGACGGCGAGGGTTTTTACCAGCATCCGGCGTACCTCAAAGAAAAATTCATCCCTTTCCACGGTCCCGATCAGGAACCAGTCGGTATCGGGGATCCTTGAGCAGGCGCCGATAAGGGTTTTTCCGTTAAAGGTGTATTCCCTGACCGTATCCCCGCCGGCAAGCGCGCCCTCAATAAAAACCGCCAGGGACCGCATGGAAGGATCTTCCCCGGCCGCTTCCAGGGGATTAAACTGGTTGTACACCAGGTCCGCGTCGGGATGGCAGATAACCGTACCCCCGGCGTTAACTATGTAGACGTACCCGGTCTCCCCCAGGCCGATCTGCCTGGTCATGTCCGTCAGAACCGCGCCGTCCCGCCGTCCGATAAGTGCCCCTGCCGTCAGGCTATCCACCATGATGGGCGCGGCGAACATAACCACCGGTTTTCCGATTACCCGGCTGATAAGCACGTCGGAGATCACCGGCTGCCCCGCCAGGGCCTTGATGATATAGTCCCGGTCGGCCAAATCGGAAACGCTGCCGTCCTTGATATAATGGGCGATTCCGTCCCGGTCCACAATGGCAAAGTCAAGGTAATTATGGAGCTCAATGTCGGGGAGCAGGCTTTCCCGCTGGATTTCCCAATCCATGGTTTTGGTCTGGGCGCGGTTTGCCAGTTCATGCAGCACCCGGAGTTCAGCCCGGATGATGCCTTCGGAGATAAGCTGGGCGGCGATTTCCGACTGGTTTTGCAGGGATTTTTCCGCGGTCTCCTCCATGATTGAGGAAGCGATCATGTTGGAGACAACGGCAACGCCGCCCACGAAAAGAAAAACCAGGGCCCCGGCAATCAAGGATACTTTTAGGGATAATTTCATTTATTTTCACCTTTTTGGAATCATTCTTTAAATTGCCTCTCCGGAGCGGTCCGGAAAATCTGTTCCAGCAATAAATAATACCCGTCTTTGCCTGTTTTAGCAAGTTCTATTGGTATTTACGCATATTTACGCCGGTTTCAATCGGCTTTTCCCGGTTCTTCATCCTCCGGGCCTGCCAGCGGGGCGGTAATCCGCCCGCCGTACAGTTCCTTGGGGTACACGATGATTTTGAGTTTTTTTTCAATCCGCTGAAGGCGGCGGAGTTCTTCTTCACTGCCGATGGTTACCATGATTCCCCGCCGGCCCGCCCGTCCGGTACGGCCCGCCCGGTGCAGGTACGTTTCGGCGTTATCGCCGGTATCCAGAGAAATCACATGGCTTATCCCCTCAACGTCAAGGCCCCGGCAGGCAAGATCGCTGGCTACCAGGACGGGGACGGTTCCTTTTCTAAAACCGTCGATGGCGGCTTTTCTGGCCTTCTTGTCCATATCCCCCCGGATTCCGCCGGCGGCAACGCGGCGGTACTGGAGCCGGGAAACGATGCGGCCTACCTCTCCGCCCCGGGAAGTAAAGACCAGCGCTTTTTTTGGCCGGGCCGCGGCCAAAAACGATTTGAGCAGATCCGGCTTTTTCCGGTCCTCCGCGAAAAAAGCCCAGTGTTCAATATTATGCTGCAGGACCGCCAAGCCGTCTTCCTCAACGATCCGCCAGGGGCGTTTTTCCCCTTCCAGGCCGAAAAGGGCGTCCCGGTTTTTTCCGTTCATGGTCGCGGAACAGGCAATAATGCCGCTCCCTCCCGCCAGGGAAACCAGTTCCCTGGTTTCCGGGTAGAGTTCTTCCGCCACAAGCCGGTCTCCCTCGTCCAGGACCAGGAAGCGCAGGGACCCAAGGGAAAGTTTTTTCATCCGGACCAGCTGTAGTACCCTGGCGGGATTTCCCGCCGCGGCCCGGGGTTTGTTTTTTTTAAGGGCCTCAATCTGGCGGCCCGGGGAAACGGAGCCGATTAAAAGCTGGGAAAGGGGCATGTCCAGGGCCCGCAGCACAAAATCCAGCTCCGATTTTATCTGGGAACACAGTTCATGGGTGGGGGCTAGGACCAGCACTTCGGGACCCCGGGGCCGCCCGCCGGAATCCTCACTTTCGGCCAAACTCTGCAGCAGGGGCAGCAGGTAGGCAAAGGTTTTTCCCGTACCGGTGGGCGCGGTAAAGAGGAGGCGGAGCGGGACAGCATCGGCGGCGGGCGGGTTTTTTTCCAGCAGCAGGGGAATAACGGCGGCCTGGACCGGCGACGGTTTCCTAATGCCCCGGGCGGCCAGGGCCTCCGCCAGCGGGGGGGACAGGACGGAAAAATCCACGCTACCGGATATACCCGGGCGCTTCCCGGTATATCTCCACCAGCCGTTCGGTGATGCTGCCGATGGTCCAGGCCTGGGCGTGCCGCCGGGCCTCTTCCGCTTTGCCGCGGTACAGCGCTTCGTCTTCCAGAAGCTCCAGCACCCGGGCCTTAAATTCCTCCGGGTCGTTTCCCGTCATGAATCCGCCCTTGTTTCCTTCCATCACCTGAACCGTTCCCATGGCCCCGATGGCTACCACGGGAATGCCCGAAAGCATCGCTTCAATGGTTACCAGTCCCTGGGTTTCGGTCAGCGAGGGCATGGTAAAAATATGGGAAATCGCGTAGACCAGGGACAGTTCTTCCCGCTCAAGATAGCCGGTAAAGACGCAGTGTTCTTCCACGCCGCAATTCCGGGCTTCTTCCATATAGTAATCCTGGTAGGGCCCGTTACCGGCTATCACCAGCGCCAAATCCCCGTGTCCGGCAAGGAGCTCCGGGAAAAGCCGTATAACAAAGCCCAGGTTTTTTTCCTTCGCTACCCGGCCGGCAAAGAGCAGTATCCGCCTGCCCCGCAGGACCGGATACCTTGTTTCCATAACGGAGCGGAACCGGTCGATCTCTTCCCGGCGGTGGATGAATAAGCCGGGATCAATCCCCGTGGGAAGCCGCCGGATCTCCCGTTTGATATGGTAGTTTTTAACCATCTCTTCGATTTGTATGGTGGGAACAATAATCAGATCCGGCCGGCGCATCAGTATTTTCAGTATCCGCCGGATGACAAAACGCAGCAGGAATTCGGGAACCAGGGGAAAATAGTTTGCCGCGTAGTCCTCCCAGATTGTGTGAAAGGTATAGACCGCCGGAAGGCCCCGCTTTTTCGCGTAGACAAAGCCGATGTCGGCAATGATAAATTCGGTGTTGATATGAATCACGTCGGGGACGAACGCATCCAGTTCCCTTTCCACCCATCTGCGCTTGATAAGTTTTGCGACCCGGTCTTCCTTGGAAAGAAAAAACCGGTAGGAAGGAACCCTCAGCACCTTCAGCTTTTCCCTGGCCGGATCCCGGCACTCCTCCGGAACAGCCCTGATCGCGTCCGCCGCGGATTCTACGGGATACTGGGAACAGACAATCATAACCCCATGCCCCGCCCGTACCAGGGCCAGGGAAAAGCTATCCACCGATACGGTGACACCGTTAACCCTGGGCCAATAGGCGTCGGTAAACATGGCAACATTCATATAGGGTTCAGTATAAACTGCTGGTACAAAATCATCAATCCTGATAAACTCCCAGTCATTATGGTACAAATCGGCGTTGCTTTTCTGGCGGTATTCCTGGCCCTGATGACCGGTATCGGTATTTGGGGAATGAAAAAAACAAAAACCCTGGGCGATTTTTTCCTTGGCGGAAGAACCCTGGGGCCCTGGGTTTCGGCGGCGGCCTACGGAACCTCGTACTTTTCGGCGGTGATCTTTATCGGATTTGCGGGAACCCAGGGCTGGCAGTTCGGCCTTAACTCCCTGTGGATAGCCCTGGGCAACGCGGTGATCGGCGCCTGCCTTGCCTGGCTGGTGCTGGCCCGGCGGACCCGGCGGATGACCCAGAACCTGGACGCCATGACCATGCCCGAATTCCTTCAGGAACGGTACGGGGCAAAGCACCTGAAACCCCTGGCCGCGGCGGTGATCTTTTTCTTCCTCCTCCCCTACTCCGCTTCGGTATTTAAAGGCCTGGGCCATCTGTTTGAAGCGGTCTTCGGCATTCCCTACGACATTGCCCTGCTTATCATGATAGCCTTTACCGGAGTCTACCTGATTCTGGGGGGATACTTCGCCATTGCCATTACCGATTTTATCCAGGGGATTATCATGTTCGCCGGCGCGGCGGTGATGATAGCGGTGATCTCCGGCAAGGGCGGCGGGCTTGCCGAAATGATCGGAAAGGCCGCCGGGGCGTATAACGCGCATATTCCCCCCGAAGCCCGGCCTTCCGTCCTGACCATAGCGAGTCTGGTGTTCATGACCAGCTTCGGCACCTGGGGGCTTCCCCAGATGACCCAGAAGTTCTATGCCATCAAAAACGAAAAGGTGATTTCCAAGGCGGCGCTGGTTACCACGATCTTTGCCCTGATGATCGGCGTTTCCGCCTACCTGACCGGAGCTTTCAGCCACGTGTTCTTCAGCTCCGAAACCGTTCCCCGGGACGCCGCGGGGGCAATCCTTTACGACCAGATTATTCCGTCCCTGCTGACGGGCCAGCTTACGGGGAACCTGCAGATCCTTCTGGCCCTGATCCTGCTTCTGGTGCTGTCGGCTTCCATGTCCACCCTGTCCAGTCTGGTGCTGGTGTCGTCGTCGTCGGTGGCCATAGACCTCTATCCCGCCCGGATCGACGCGAAGACCGGTAAAGACCGGTCGGTGGCGATGATGCGTTTTTTGTCGGCAATTTTTATCGTTATTTCGTATTTTATTTCCCGGTTTCAGATCGGCTTTATCGTGTACCTTATGTCTTTAAGCTGGGGAGTTGTTTCGGGGGCTTTTGCCGCCCCCTATATTCTGGGCCTGTATTCACGGCGGGTTACCAGGACCGGCGCCTATGCGGGGCTGATTACCGGATCGGCAACGATGATCGTCCTCTTCTTTGTCCTAGGTTCTTCCCGGTCTCCGCTGGCGGCGTCAATCTCCATCATTGTTCCCTTTATTGTGGTAACCCTGGTGTCCCTGTTTACCAGGGCGCCGGACAAGGAACTGGTAGACCGGGCTTTTGAGGGCGTTAAGGGCCGCTAAGGCTTACTTCTCGCTCAAATTAGTGACCCCGTCCCAATCCGCCGGAGGCGGGGCGGCGGCATACGAGCGGCACCGGTCCGCATAGAGCCGGGCCGTTCCGTCTTTTTCGTCCCCCCCGGCGATGGAAGCAAAGACCGCTTCCGCCGCGGAAAATTGCCGTTTTTCGTACAGCCCAAGAGCCTTTTCCCAGACGGCCAGGGCTCCGCCCCCGGCAAAAGACGCCGTTTCTCCGGCATCCTCCTGCAGACCCAGCAGTTCGTAGAGCCGTACCGGGGTGTTAATCCCCACCACCCGGATCCGGTCAAGGCTCCGGCAGATAAATTCATCCCCTATTTCGTTTTTGGTGTACTCGCTTATCAGAATGCCCCCCGTATAGTACTGCTTGTTGACCCCTTCAAGCCGGGCGGCCAGGTTGACCGCGTTTCCCACGATCGTATAGTTCATCTTGCTGGAGGTTCCCATATTGCCCACCACCATTTCGCCGGTATTGATCCCTATCCGGGTATAGAGTGGCGCGGGACTTAAACGGTCCGCCATGATAACGCGGTTTAATTCCGCCTCCGCCTTTTTCATGCCCACCGCGCTCCGGCAGGCCAGGACCGCGTGATCCTCCCGGTACACCGGGGCGCCGAAAAAGGCGATAATGGCGTCCCCTTCGTACTTGTCGATGGCCCCCATGTTTGCCATGATCACGTCGCTCATTTCTGTAAGGTAACGGTTCAAAAGATGGACCAGCTGTTCAGGGTCAAGCTGTTCCGCAATGGTCGAAAAGCCCTGAATATCGGTAAAGACCGCGCTCATCCGCCGCTTGCTTCCCCCCAGCTGCAGCAGCGACGGGTTTGCCACCAGTTCCGCCACCACCTCTTTGGAGACATAGGTGGAAAGGGCCTTGTTGATAAACTGTTTCTCCTTTTCCGAGGCCAGATAGGAAACCAGCTCCCGGACGACCACCGCGGTAACCGCGGCCAGGACCGGCCCCAGGGGGGCGGCAAAAATACCGGTGTACCGGAACAGGATAAAACAAAGGACCCCGAAGAGGGCCGCGCCCCCAATGCCCAGGCCCGTCCGGGGCGTCGGTTTAAGGCCGCGGAGGGCCAGCATCAGGAGGAGGGACAGGACAAAACCCAGGACCGCGCTCCACAGGGGATGGAGGGGAACGATAAAGGATTTCCGCAGAATCGTATCCAGCACCACCGCGTGGGTACCCACGTTGACATACTCGCCGTAAAAGGGATTAACCCCGATATCGGTGGTTCCCGTATCCATCCGGCCGATGATGCAGAATTTGCCCTCAAAGGCATTCCGCAGCCTCGCTTGAAATTCCGCGTACTGTTCCGCCGCCGTTTCAAGGTACCCGGCAAACCGGGCGATGTACTCCGCCTCTTCCCGGATTACCCCGGCGTCCTCCGGGTACTCCTCTTCCAGCTTTTCCGCTAGGGCCGGCACTTTTGTTCCGGTCTCAAATTCCCCAAAGGACGCTAGCAAAGCCATGGCTTCGCCGCGAAGGGCAAGGCGGCGGCTGAACTCTTCGCCGGATTGTTCCGCCAGAGCCCGGTTCAACGCTTCCCGGGACTCCCGGAAAAGCCCGGCGCTCCGGTAGACAATGCCGGGGACCGGGGCAAGGCTTTCGTCAAAGCGGATAAAAAAAGAAAGCTCCGAGGCTTCCAGCGCGGCCAGGTACTGTTCCATCAGGGACTCAAGTTCTTCCAGCCTGGAAAAATCGGCAAAGGACACGTGGGTAAAACTGTCCTGGTAATCGGTCTCCGGCCAATCCAGCATCATCCGGCCCCGGGTATCCAGGGGGATTACCAGATCCCGGACAGAACCGGGATCCGGGGCGTCCGCGGGATGGGCCGATACGGTCCCTCCCGGAGCGCCCGTGAATACGGCGTCCGCAGAGGCGGGAAACCGGACGTTTTTAAGGACAAGCCGCCGTTTTTCCAGGCGGATCCGGGGATAACCCAGGTATTCCACCAGGGGGGCAAAGGCAAGCTGGAGGTAAAAGTGATCATAGACCTTTTGGGTCAGGAAGATCCGCCGCCTGACCCCGTCGGGGTCGATATCAACATTGGTAAACCCCGCTCCCCGGGCTACTTCGGCAAAAGAAGGGATGGCCGGAAGGATGTCCGCATAAGCGTCCCCCCGGGCGCCGGGAGCGGCGTCCACCGGATAGGCGAATTTTTCTTCCGCCAGGGAACGCCGCTGAGCCTGTTCCTCCTCCGTCAGGGCCTGGGTCTGCAGGTTAAGGGTGGCCCAGGTCCGGCCGAACAGGGCCGAAGCCTGGGCCAGATACACGTCGTTATCCCGGGTAATGCCCTGGGCCTTTTGAAAGAGGCCGTCCCCATCGGAACGGATTAGGTCAAGCAGTTCCGCCTCATACCGGCCCTCTTCCGCCCGGCTGATCCGGCCGCTCCGCAGCGCCCCCAGCAGGTCCGAGACATTGCCGCCGATTTCCGAAAAGGTCTGCTCAAAATCCCCGGGAAAATCCCGGTCAAAATAGATCTCGTCTATCCCCCTCGGCCCCTTGTCGATAAATTCAATATCCAGTATCGCCGCCAGGGTTCCGTATTCCTTGAGCCGCAGAAAGCCGTCCGCCATTATCGACCGGGGCCAGGGAAAGACCCCGTTATACGCAACGGCAGCGTCGTCCACGTCCAGGAACACCACGTTGTCAATCCGTTCCCTGCGGGGCCGGCCCCGGAGAAAAAAGTCGTAAACCCGTTCTTCCAGCGGGGGAAGCGCGCCCAGCGCGTAGAGCAGGGCAAAAAAAGCCCCAGCGGCCAAAGCGATAAGGATATTTTTTAACGCTGACATGGATGACGCTCCTTTTCCCGAGATATAGTTAAACCACGATCATTAAACAAATTGTCTCCGTAATGTTGAATGTCCGGAAGCGACATATCCATAACTCCACACGCCGTTCTTTTTTTCCACCAGCGCCGCCAGGGAACCGCCGTGAAAGAGGGCCGCTGAAATCAGCGGCGCCGGTTTCGGGGGGATTGACATTTCCGCCGATCCCGGCGGCTCCGGCGCCCTCCCCTCCAGGAACCGCAGGGAGCCGCCGTGGGAAACCGCCGCCGCCTCTTTTTCACCGATGTCCAGGCAGGATATGCCCAGACGGGCAAAAAGTTCCGGGTTTAAGGGGATAAGGGCCTTTCTGAGCGATTCGAGTTCCGGTTCGCTTTCAAAACCGGCGCGGGAACCCTGCCCGGCATCCTCCGGCCCGGACACGGAGACGGCTTCGTCCAGGGAAAAGCTGCCCACCGCCGTCCGGGTCAGGGAAAGGAGATGGGCCCTGGACCCCAGGGCCAGGGCAATGTCCCGGGCCAGGGAACGGATGTAGGTTCCCGCCGAACAGCGGACTTCCAGTTCCGCCAGGGGAGGGGTCCAGTCCAGCAGCTCCAGGCTGTAGATAGTGACGGGCCGTTCTTTCATGATAAGTTTGGCGGAACCTCCGGCCGGTACCCCCGGGCGGAGCGAAGGGGACCGGGCAAGCTTATAGGCCCGGACGCCGTCGACATGAACCGCGGAAAAAAGTGGGGGCGCCTGCATGATACCGCCGGTAAACCGGGGCAGAATATCTTCCAGCGCCGCCCGTTCCGGAACCGGCCCCGCGGCAATGACGGCCCCTTCGGGGTCCAGGGTATCGGTTTCTTCCCCGAATTTAACCGTCGCCCGGTACCGCTTGTCGCAGCCGGAAAACCGGGAAGCAAGCTTTACCGCCGGACCTGCCAGAACGACCAAAAGTCCCCGGGCAAATTTGTCCAGCGTCCCGGTATGACAGACCTTCCCGGTGGCAAAGGCTTTTTTGACAGGGAAAAGGCTTTCAAAAGAAGTCCGGCCCGGATTCTTGTTCAGCAGCAGGCAGCCTTCACAGGGCCTTGTTTTAAGGCCGGCGGGAATTCCGGGGCGGTCATTTTTTGCCCGTCCCCTGTCAATGGGCGCTTCCATCGCTTACCAGCCGCTCGATCTTTTGTACCAGATCGAACCCTTCCCGGATGCCCGTATCTTCGTGAAAACGCAGATGGGGAGTAGCTCTGATGTGCATGGTCTTCGCCAGCTGGGCCTGGATAAAACCCGCCGCGCTCTGCAGCCCCGCCACGCCCCGGGCAAGCCCCGCTTCGGTCTTGTAGCTTGAAACAAACACATCCGCATAGGCCAGGTCCCGGGACACCTCCACCCTGGTAACGGAAAGAAAGGTATCCACCCTGGGATCCTTTATCCTGCCGCCCACAATGAGTTCCCCTATTTTTTCCCGGATAAGGCTTCCTACCCTGCTGGTTCTGAACGACGTCATCGCTTTAGCCGCTTAGTTTCCTTGCCACTTCCACAATTTCAAAGGCCTCCAGCTGATCCCCTATCCGGACATCGTCGAAATTTTCCAGGCCCAGGCCGCATTCAAACCCCGAGGCCACTTCCCGGACATCGTCTTTAAAGCGACGGAGGCTGGCGATCTTTCCGGTATGGACCACGATGCCTTCCCGGATCACGTTGACCTGGGCGCTGCGTTTGAGCGCGCCGGTAAGAACATAGCAGCCCGCGATCACCCCCACCTTGGGGACCTTGAAGGTTTCCCGCACTTCCAGGGTAGCGATAACCTCTTCTTTGGTATCGGGCTTGAGCATCCCCTCCAGGGCCTGCTGTATTTCTTCCACCGCCTTGTAGATGATGTTGTACTTGCGGACATCCACCTTTTCCTGATCCGCCAGGACCTTTGCCTTGGGGGTGGGCCTTACGTTAAAACCGATGATGATCGCGTTGGAGGCAATGGCCAGGTCCACGTCCCCTTCGTTGATTGCCCCCGGCAGGGCCTGGATCACGTGGAGCCGGACTTCCCTGTTGGAAAGTTTTTCCAAGCTGGACCGGAGGGCTTCCGCGGAACCCTGGACATCGGCCTTGATGATAACCTTAAGTTCCTGGATGGCGCCGTCGGTGATCGTTTCGTGAAGGTTATCCAGGGTAATTTTTCTGATATTCTTCGCGTCCTCAAAGCGCTTGAGTTCCTGCCGTTTCGCGGACACTCCCCGGGCGCTCCGTTCGTCATCCACCACCTGGAGGGGATCCCCCGCGTTGGGAATGCCTTCGAAGCCCAGGACTTCTACCGGCATGGCGGGGGTTGCCTTTTCCGCCCGCTCTCCCTTGTCGTTAAAGAGGGCCCTGACCTTGCCGGGCCAAACCCCCGCGACAAAGGAATCCCCCACTTTAAGGGTTCCCTTTTCTATCATCACCGTAGCCACCACCCCGCGGCCGTGATCGATCCGGGATTCCAGGACCTTTCCTTCCGCGCTGCGGTTGTAGTTTGCCTTCAGATCAAGGATCTCCGCCTGCAGCAAAATATCGTCTATCAGCTTGTCGATCCCTTCTTTCTTTAAAGCCGAAAGCTCCGCAAACATCGTCTGGCCGCCCCAGTCTTCGGGCATCAGCCCCAGATCGGAAAGCTGGCTTTTTACCTTGTCGGGATTGGCTTCGGGCTTGTCGATTTTGTTAACCGCCACAATAATGGGGACATCCGCTTCCTTGGCGTGGTTAATCGCTTCAACGGTCTGGGGCATAACGCCGTCGTCGGCGGCCACCACCAGGATGACAATATCCGTTACCTGCGCGCCCCGGGCCCGCATCCGGGTAAAGGCTTCGTGGCCGGGGGTGTCAAGGAAGGCGATTTTTCCCTTGGGGGTTTCCACCATATAGGCCCCGATATGCTGGGTAATACCCCCGAATTCCCCGGATACCACGTCGGCGCTGCGGATCGCGTCCAGCAGCTTGGTTTTGCCGTGGTCCACGTGGCCCATGACGGTAACCACCGGGGGCCGGCTTTCCATGGTGGCCACGTCGTCGGCGCCGGTATCGATAACCGTTTCTTCGTAGAGGCTGACGATATTGACGTCCGCCCCGAATTCCGCCGCCAGCAGGGTGGCGGTCTCGGCGTCGATCTGCTGGTTGATGGTAACCATCATCCCCATACTCATAAGTTTCTGAATTAAATCGGAAGCCTTCAGGTTCATTTTTTTGGCCAGTTCCGAAACGGAAATAACCTCCATAATGTCGATCGACCTGGGGACCGGATTTGCCATATGGGTAATTTTTTTCTTGGTCTGGAGGAGTTTTTCCTCCATTTCCTGCTCTTTTTTCTGATAAACGGTTTTCTTGGCTTTAAAAGATTTTTTTACCGGACCCTTGCCGTCCAGAGCAGGAGGAGGACCTCCGGGGCCGGGCCTTCCCCTGGGGGCAAAGCCCCCGGCCGGCCGGGGACCCTGGGGTCCCGGACGGCCCCCCGGCGCTCCCGGACGGGGGGGGCGGGAAAAGGAGGGCCGACCCCCGCCGGAACCGGCGGGCCTTTCCCCGCTCCTGCCGCCCACGGGCCGGCCGCCGACCCTGCCCGCGGCTCCCGCCGGACGCTGGGCAAAAACGGATGATCCCCCGACGGGCCGGCCGCCGACCCTGCCGGCGGCTCCTGTCGGACGCTGGGTAACGGGCATGGACCACTCCGCTTTTTCCGCGGGTTTTTTGGCTTCCGGCGTTTCCTTCGGTTCGCTTTGATCCGCGGGACTTTTTGCCTTCGGTTCCTGAACCTGAACGGACACTACCTTTGGCTGGACGGTTTTTTTAACCGCCGCCGGAATGGGGGGCTTTTTCTTGACCACAATTACCTTGCGGCGTTCCCCCTGTTCCGGCGTCCCCGGTTTGGCCGCCGCCGGTCCCGGGACCGCCGGTTCCGGCGCCGCCGGCTTCGGCGTTTCTCCGCTGCTTTTGGCATGCTTAATGAGTTCAACCTTGGGTTTATTGTCTAATTCTTCAGCCATGTTCCACCTTGTCCGCAGGCAGGTTTACGGCCTGCCCTAAAATCCATACCTTACAGAACGACCGCCGGTCATTCTTCATACTCAAAGCTTAGCCCGATACCGCAGCTCGGACAATTTGTCATATCCACCGTTATTTTCGCGCCGCATTCGGGACATTCGTACTCTTCGGCCTCTTCATCCTCCGGAGTTTCCGTTTCCTCCTCTTCCGCGGGGGCCGGTTCTTCATCTTCCACGATTTCCACATATTCTTCTATAAGCCTGCGGAGTTCCTCTATTTGAGCGGTACCGATCCCTTTGAGATTGGCGATTGCTTCCTCCGGCAGGGCCAGGAAATCTTCGATAAATTCGATGCTGTTTTCCATGAAGCTGTCCGCAGTTTCCTTCGTTATTCCCGGAAGCTCCGCGATCCTGGAAATTTCTTCGGAATCCCCAAAAAGTTCCGAAACCGCCCGGCGGGATTCGGAGGCGATATCCATTTCCTCAAACTGGGCGTCGGTTTTTACGTCGATATTCCAGTCTACCAGGCGGTTGGCCAGCCGGACGTTCAGCCCCTGTTTGCCGATGGCCAGGGAAAGCTGGGAATCGGCCACCACCGCCAGGGCCTGGTGCTTGCCCTCGTCCAGGATAATCACATCCCGCACTTCCGCGGGGGAGAGGGCGTTCTTGATAAAGCGCCGGGAATCCGGATCGTACTTTAAAATATCGACCTTTTCCCCCTCCAGTTCCCGGATTACCGCCTGGATACGCACCCCCTTAAGGCCCACGCAGGCTCCCACGGGGTCCACATCTTCCCGGTTGGAATAGACCGCCAGTTTGGTACGGTACCCCGCTTCCCGGACTATCTTGTGGATTTCCACGGTCTTGTCGTAGACTTCCGGCACTTCCAGTTCAAAAATGGCCCGGACAAAATCGGTATGGGTCCTGGACAGCACCACCTGAAGCCCCGCGGGGGTTTTATTAACCTCGGTGATAAGGGCCTTGATCCGGTCGTTCACATGGTACAGTTCCCGGGGGGACTGGTACTTTTTGGGCAGAATGCCTTCAACCTTGCCCAGATCCACGTAGATTGTACCGTTCCGCTCCCGCTGGTAATAACCGATAATGATTTCCCCCACCTTGTCCCTGAATTCCGAATAGAGGGTATCCTTTTGAATTTCCCGGATAGACTGGTGGGCGGTCTGTTTGGCGCTTTGAACGGCGATGCGGTCAAAATCCTTCGGATCAACCTCAATTAAAAGGTCGTCCCCGATTTCAGCCTCGGGGTTCAGTTCCCTGGCTTCTTCCAGATCGATCTCCGCCACCGGATCATAGACGCCGTCCACTATTTTTTTCTGGGCATAGATCGATACCACCCTGTGGTCGTCGTCGAATCGTACAAGAGCGTTGTCGGCATTCCCGAAACGGCGCTTATAGGCCGCCAGCAGGGTATTTTCAATCGTTTTAAGGATCAGTTCCTCGGAAATGCCCCTGTCCTGAATAAGCTGACGGATCGCTTCCGACATATCCGTTGCCACGCCCGTTACCTCCTCTCAAAGCGCGGGCCGGGTACCGGCCCCGGTCTTTACCGGCGCCGGCCCTTAGCGGCCGTCAAGCTTTGCCTTGGCAATGATGGTATACGCAAGTTCCGTTATACCCTCTTCCCGGGTTTCCAGAACTATTTTTTCCTCATCCGAACCGCGGAGTATCCCGGCATACCACCGGGACGTGTCGGTCCTGTAGCACCGCACCGGCCTGTCCCGGAAAAACCGGAACTCCGCCCCTTCTTTGATAAGGCGGTCCGTACCGGGGGAAGAAAGCTCCAGGTGGAGATTCCCTCCCGGAAAGGCCGTTTCCAGCCTGGGCAGTACGGCCCGGTGCGCCCCCGACAGTTCCTCCGTGCCGATCCCGGCGGTTCCCGGCCTAGTAAGCACAAGCCGTATGCTGGCGGCCCCTTTTCCCGGGCGGAACAGGTTGAGCTCCACCAGGGAAAAACCCAGGCCGCCCAGGACCGGTTCAATATCCGCCCTGAGGGCGGCGGTCTCCCTGTCTTCTTCCTTGGCCCTATACCGCATAGTATCCTGGTGAAGCCTAGCAAAACCTAAAGGTTTTGCTTTCGGTTTTGCCCAAGGTGAGGCCTTTAGGCCTCACCCGGCTTCCTTCGGGGCTCCTATAAAAAAAAGGGTCGTTTGAACGGCCCCTTTTCTTACGATGCTAGACTGTCTAGGAGAACCCTATCACGAAGGGGAAAAGTTGTCAAGCGGACTGTCCGTTCTCTGCGGACTTATCCCACCTTCGGGAATTCCGAATTCAACCACGGACAGGTGCGGACCTTACGAAGAAATTTACCACAACGAACCTTCGGTTCGCCCACACGGAAAAACACGGACCTGGTCCGTGGTTATTTTTGAATTCGGAATTGTTCTGCCCGCGGATCTTCGCTTTGCAGGGTAAATATCCGAACTGCGATTTTGTCAATATTCCGGTAGCTTGACGACGCCGCCGGACCGGGAGTATGATACGGACTATGTAAAAGAAAGCGGCCGGCGCTGTACCGGCGGTTTCAGCGGCACTCCCTCCGGCAAAGCGCACTTCCCTCTCCGTCTATAGTAAAGAAGTAGTACCCCC
>JAISBN010000025.1 GCA_031266175.1 Treponema sp.
GGCGTTAAACTGGGCAGCGTAATAGGCTAAAAAATCTTTCTCCTTTGTGCCGGGGGGATAAAAAACACCGCGCCATTCGGGGTAATAATAACCTGATGTGCCGATGTAGATGTCCGCCATCAGCGCGGCCCGGCGGCCTGTCTCATGTGCAGGTTTGATCTCATGGTTACCCACAATAGTACCCACAATGCCGGAAATGTCCAGCCGCGGACCGCGGGCGCTTCCCGGCCGGCCGGTGGTACCTTGTTTGATCCCGCGGTATCCTGGCAGGACATTGGGACAACGAAAACGGCACAGCGCCTATTGCCGGGTCAATATGTATGTGGTATAGTAGGGCTGTTTCAAAATCAATCAATTTTTGAAACAGCTTTTTAACTATGCAAGACAGGTAGTGGTGTTATGCTGCGGAACATATCTATAGGCGTCCGGGTGGTGATTATCATCGGCGTTTTGGCCCTTTCCATTGTCGCTCTTGTGGGGATGGTTTATTTTACCGCCGATACGGTCAAGAATTCGGCCCTTGCCGATATCGAACAGGTAATGCTTGAGGGACAGCGGGAAAAACTCAGACTGGGCACCCAAACCATGGCGGAGGCTTTGAGCAAGGCCCTGGCGGAAGTAACGGACCGGCGGGAACAGCATGATATTATCAGCGCCTATATCAAGGATTACCGTTTTGAGGAAGACGAATCCGGTTATTATTATACCTACATCGGTACGGTGATCTTTATGCACCCCACCCTGCCCCAGCGGGAGGGGGAGGACCTGGGCCAGACCGCCGACGCGGACGGGGTATTTTATGTACGGCAGCTTTATGAAAACGCCCAAAAAGGGGGCGGTTTTGTTTCTTTTGTTTTTCCTAAACCCCCGTCCATGGAGAACGCCCCTAAGCTGGCCTATGTGGAGTATATTCCCGGTACGGACATCTGGATTTCCACAGGGATCTATATTGATAATGTCGAAGCCTACAGAATAAAAACGGAAACGGCCCTGTCGGATTCCGTGCGGTCCCTGATCATCATCGTTATCATCGGCGTCCTGATCCTGGCGGCGCTGGTCCTGGCCCCCCTCTGCTTTTTTACCCTCCGGTCTATTACGCGGCCCCTGTATGAGACCGTGCGGATGGCGGAACAGCTTTCCTCGGGGGATCTTTCCGCGAAACTCACCGTAACCGGCCGCGACGAGATTGCGGTACTGCAGAACTCCTTCTTTACCATGACCGGAAATCTTAGGGAATTGGTGGAAGACATTGTCCGTTCTTTTGATACGATGAAACGTAACGGCGGCGCGTTAACCCAGGTAATCGACAACACCGCCCGGGCGGCGGAGGAAATAAACGGTTCGATCCACAACCTGCAGGGCCTGGGGGGGAATGTTAAGGGGGAGACGGAACGGGTAAATCAGGAAATTGCCAGCATTGACAGCGAGCTTATCACCCTGGGGGACGTTATCCGGGAACAACGGGATCAGTTGGATATTTCGTCTTCGGCCATAGAAGAGATGACCGCCAACATCGGGTCCATTGAAAAGCGGATTCTGACCCTGGGGGATAATTTAAACCGTCTGGTGGAAAGTTCCGCTGAGGAGCATAACCATATTTCCAAATCCACCGAGACGGTTAAGCAGGTGGAAGCCGATTCAAATACTCTTATGGAAATGAACAAGGTTATCGCGGCGGTGGCGGCCCAGACCAACCTCCTGTCCATGAATGCCGCCATTGAGGCGGCCCACGCGGGGGACGCGGGCCGGGGTTTTGCCGTGGTCGCCGACGAAATCCGCAAGCTCTCGGAAACTACCGCGGAGCAGGCGAAAAATTCAAACCAGACCCTGGCGGCCATCCGGGGCAGGATAAACGACATTGCCAAAATAGCGGGTCTTATCGAAGGGGCCTTCGGGCAAACCGCCGCTATTGTCCAGGGGATCAACTCCCTGGTACAGGAGATAAAAAATTCCATGGAACAGCAGTCCCAGGGCTCGGTGTTGATCCTGCAAAGTCTGGAGCGGATACATGATATAACCGAAAAGGTACAGCGGGGGGCGGAAAAAATCAAAGCCGATTCCGACCAGTCCATCAGCGCCATGGTCAAACTGAAGGAAGGAAGCCTTACCATTGGACAGGAGATCGGCGGCATTGTCACCCAGGTAAAACAGGTTTCGGAATCGGCCCAGGCCGCCCACACCACGGTGAGCCAAAACAGCGAAGGTCTCCAGTCCCTTTACGGGGCGATCACCCGGTTTAAGATGTAAGAACAGGTTCCGGTTCCGGCTAATAATGGAAGCGTAACGATCCGATGAAACACACCCGGGCGCGGCTCTTTTCCAACGATCTGGAAGCGGTCTTCACGGGGCGGCCCAACCGTTTCCTGATCACCGCAAGGGACTCCTCCGGCAGGGAGCTGTCCTGCCACTGTCCCAATCCGGGGCGGCTTATCGAGTTTTTCGGCTTCCGGGGTTACGACATTCCCGGTATCCGGCTGATTCTGGAAAAACGGAAGACCGCCGGTACCGGCGCCAAAACAGGAACCAAAACCGCCAAAACCGGCGCTACCGTCGTGGGTCTGTACTACCCGGACCGCAAAACGAGACGGTCCGTTGTGGTCCCCCTCTTTTCATCCAGGGCAAACGGGGCGGCGGAACTTCTGCTACTCAAGGAGATCATTCCGGACCTTACAGCCGTCCGGGCCGAATACACCCTGGGCAAATCCCGGTTTGACTTTCTCTGTACCGATGCCGGGGGCCGCCGCCATCTGGTAGAAGTCAAAGCCTGTTCCCTGGTCGAGTACGGCTCCGCTATGTTCCCCGACGCTCCGAGCGGCAGGGCGCTGAAACATCTGGAAGAGCTGGCGGAACTGGCCGGGGAGGGCTATGTCTGCCACGTCCTTTTTGTCATCCTCCACGGTGCGCCGAAGGTATTTATCCCCAACCTCCATACCGATCCGCTCCTGGCATCGGGCCTTTCCCGGCTGGGGACGGCGGTCTGCCGGGCAAAGCCCGGCCAGACAAAAACCGGAGCGCCGGGAGACGCGAATCCCGGTCCGGCAAAACCCGTCCGGATCCACGCGGCGCTGCTCCGGGCGGACCCGGAGGGCCGCGCCTCCCTGGCCGCCGCCTCGATACCGGTAGATTTAAGCCACGGCGGGCTTGCCGCGGGAGACGGGGGGAATTATCTGATCGTCCTTGAACTGGCGGAGGGGGCGGAAACGGAAGTGGGAAGCCTGGGGTCCCTGCGGTTTAAGCGAGGCTGGTATGTCTATACCGGGTCGGCGCGGAAAAATTTAACCCGGCGGATCAGCCGCCATCTGCGCAAGATCCGCAAGAAAAAACACTGGCACCTGGATTACCTTACCCCCTTTGCCGCCGCCGTCAAGGCTCTGCCTATCCGTTCCTACCGCAGTCTGGAATGTGATCTGTCCCGGGAATTATCTGCGCTGGGCGGGAAACCGGTCCGGGGCCGGAACGGCGCGGGTTTCGGCTCTTCGGACTGCAAACAGGGCTGCCCGGCCCACCTCTATTACTTTGCCGAATGTCCCCTGCGGAACCGGGATTTTATCGCCCTGCTCCTGCGGTACCGGCATGTGGAAGCGTTCAGGAAATGAAGGGGCGCGCTTTCCACACTGCCGCCCGCAAACAGCCAGCGGCACGGAGGATTAAAATTTATATTGACAAAATTATAAATGTACAGTATGTTGTACTCGGAGGCCAAGTTAATGGATGCAATAAGCTATACAAATTTAAGGAAAAATCTCAAGTCTTATATGGATAAGGTCTTTAATGATCATGATCCATTGATTATTACCCGAAAAAATAATGCAAATGTGGTACTTCTGTCAATGGATGAATATAATAGTTTGATGGAAACAAACTATTTATTGTCTAGTAAAACAAATGCCGCACATCTTCAAAGGTCAATTAATCAGCATAAAGCGGGTAAAATACGAGAGAGAAAGCTGAACGGGAATGAATAAATTATTCACCGATGAAGCATGGAATGATTATCAATATTGGATAAATACTGATAAGAAACAACTTAAACGGATAAATTCTTTACTAAAAGACATAGATCGAAATCCCCGGGAAGGAATAGGAAAGCCGGAACCGTTGAAAGCTAATTTAAGTGGATATTGGTCCAGAAGAATAGATTTAGAACATAGAATCATATATGCAATAGAAGAAGAAAAGATAGTATATATTTTATTCAGATTTCATTATGACGATAAATAAAAATTAGAATGCCCAAACTGCACAGGACTGTTTACGCTTCGGGGCCTAAAGGCCCCTCGGCCTCCACAACGGCTAGGTCATTCCGCTACGCTCCATTCCCACGCCGTTGCTCCGGCACATTTTGTCGGCCCTACAAACACTACGTGTTTGCTTATCCGGGCCGCCAAAACGTCGTAAACAATCGCCAACCCGCCTATTTGACTAAACCCTAGTGGGATTTATAAGGATAAGTTATTGTATTATAAAGAATTAGTCAATACCCATGTAAGATTAAAGGGGATTAAAAAGGATAGATAGGGACAAGTATTTGATGTCTTTTCTGATGTCTTTTTTCCAAAAACAGCACTACTACACACAAAATATAGAAAGCATTTACCCGTAGTACAACCGTGGGGAGCATAGCGTACCAAGCCCGCCCAGGGCCGCGCAACCTTCACGATGAGCGTACTCAGGTGGCGGAATGGCGGCGGCCTGTATTGTCCCTCCCCCTCGCCGCCGGGCTTCCCCCTCTCATAAGAAAAAATAGGAGGGGTTTGCTCTCTCCGCTCCACTTCGTTACGCTCCGGTCGCAAACCCGTCCTTTAACGGCTCAAAGGGGGAGGGACAGCCCCCGGCCGTAGCCGGGGGCCGAGCGGTAGAAAAAAACGCAAACGTCCATGTTTGCGTTTTTTTCCGTTCAGGGCGGCGTCCTGCCGCCCCCGCCGCCACACCGCCACAGCGGGG
>JAISBN010000049.1 GCA_031266175.1 Treponema sp.
TGGCGACAAATTATTTACCTTGTTTAAATTGACCGATAAGTTTGAAATACAGTTTAAAGAACTGATGCGTAACAATATTGTTGCTGACGAAGAATTTTTTTGGCCCCGCCGCGCGGACGGAAGTATGGACTATCCGTCGCCGCAAATAAAAAAAGCCGCTATTTCCGAACAGCCGGAAACTGTTGCCATAGATACACCACCAGACGAATACGAGGATGCTGCCGCAGTTACCCCCGCAGGCGAAACGGTTGTACAACAGCCGGGAATCAGGTTATCCTTGATTATAGTGTTGGCCGCAACCGGAATAGCCATTGCCGTCGGTGTGGCGTTTTTCCTGATACGGCGAAAGAGGTAACATATAGCAGGAAACCGTAGTGTCAACTAATTCAAAACCAACCCAAAAATAGGCGTTTCCAGGAATTTCTTCAAAACCATGGTACCAAAATAGTACGGGACATGAAAATTACCGCTTACGGGAACGGAACATGTGCTCCTGCATGCCGGTGTCCGAAGTGTAGACCCAAAGCCGCTTTTTCGGACTACGTTGGCCGGTTGATACCGCCGCCGTTTTACAGTACTATACAATGTATGGCTTCTCCGAAGGAAATTTCCGTTCTGGATTTAATTGACATTGATCTGAAGGAACATAATTCCCTTAATCTGCGCTGCATAGGGGGCAGAAAAGGCCTGAACAGGGCCATAACCGTACCCAATCTTAACCGTCCGGGCCTGGCGGTTATGGGTTTTTACGATTCCTTTGCCCATGAGCGGATACAGATTTTCGGAAGGGGTGAAACGGCGGCGGTGGACAAACTGGCGGCGGAAAAAAATTTCAATTCCATCGGCCAGCTTTTTACCTACAAAATCCCCTGCTGTATATTTACCCACGGTTTAAGTCCGGCGGCAGGTTTTTTTGAGGAAGCCGAAAAGGCCGAATGCCCCCTGCTGCAGACCGATCTGGAAACCTCGGAATTTGTACTTCGTTTAACCCGGATCCTGTCCAATATCTTTGCCCCCCAAAAAAGCATCCACGGGGTTTTGGTGGAAGTCTACGGCCAGGGCATCCTTATCCTGGGTGATTCGGGAGTGGGAAAAAGCGAAACGGCCCTGGAGCTGATTGAACGGGGCCACCGCCTGGTGGCGGACGACGTGGTGGAAATGCACTGCGTCAACGGCAATATCCTGATGGGCGAGGGGGCCAATAAAATCATCGGCCACCATATGGAAATCCGGGGGCTGGGGATTATCAATGTTACCCACCTTTATGGGGTCAGGGCTATCAGGGATCGCAAGCAGATCCAGCTTGTGGTGGTCCTGGAAGAATGGGATTCCGCGAAAAACTACGACAGGATTGGCGACGAAGACCAGTACAGGGAATTTTTGGGGGTAAGTATTCCCAAACTGGAAATCCCCGTCAAACCGGGGCGGAACATACCGGTTATCATCGAAGTCGCGGCCATGAACGAACGGCTCAAAAAAATGGGGTACAATTCCTCCAAAGAATTCAATCAGAACATCCTTAAATGGATAGAAAGCGATCAGCTCCGTTCCGTTTATTACGGGCCGGAAGATGTTATCTAAGGCGGATATGCCGGATGTATGAAAAAATTGTACGGGTAATAAACCGGGCGGGGATTCATGCCCGGCCCGCCGCCCTGCTGGTTCAGGCGGCCAAAGATTTTCCCTGCGATATTTATTTTGAAAGGGACGATGACCGGATCAACGGTAAATCAATCATGGGGATCATCACCCTGGGAGCGGGGTACGGCAGCGAAATAAAGCTTATCGCCGACGGAGAGAGCGAACGGGAAGCGGTGGAAGCCCTGGCCCGCCTGTTTGAAACCAAGTTCGAGGAAGAATAGCGCGGGGTGTGGACTTTACCACTGCCAATGAACCTGAAAGGCGGGGCGAATAAAGTGGGTTGCGGATACTAATAAAACTATACTATACTGGCAACGCTGGCAACGCTTTTTAAGGAGGGCTTTATGGCAAGAAAGGGAATAAGCGCGCGGGACGCGGTGACTGTAGGACCCTATTCGCACGGTATCGACGCGGACGGGTTGGTATTTTTATCGGGACAGACGCCGGTTGATCCCAAAACAGGAAAATTGATTGAAGGTGATATTAAGGCCCAAACGGAACAGGGGTTTAAAAATCTGTTTAGTGTGTTAGGAACAATCGGATTAACTTCTGAAAGCGTTCAAAAGGTTAATGTTTTTCTCGTGGATATGAACGACTTCCCGGCGATGAACGAGGTATATAAAAAGCAATTTACCGAACCCTATCCGGCGCGGACTACCATAGGCGTTGCTTCTTTGCCCTTAGGCGCCCGCATTGAAATTGAAGGGATTGCGAAAAAATAAATCGTACCGCTGCGCCGCCGCGGGCTCCCGCCGCCGAAAATTTGCGGCGGGAAAACGTTATTCTACCTTGAACCGGGAAACTTCGTGGATAAGGACATCAATGTTCTCCTTGTTCTGGTCTCCTATGCTGCTTACCTCGTGGACGGCGGTATTGATCTGATCCGCCCCCAGGGCCATTTCGTTCATGCCGTTGGTGATCTCCTGGGTTACCATTTCCAGGTTTTTCCCTTCCCGGATAACCTCCCTGCTTCCCTCCAGCATTTCACTGGAACCGTCCTTGACCTGCGTTGTTATTTCGTTGAGTTCCCCGATAACTTCCAGAATCTGCTGGCTTCCTACGCTTTGTTCTTCCATGGCGTTTTTGATGTTTTCCGCCTGCTGGGATACGGTTTTTACCCCGCTGTCGATGGCGGCGAATTTGGTAAGCACTTCGCCGGTGGATTTGGTGATGTTGTCGATGGAATCTTTGATCTTTTTAAGCACCGTACTGATCGTCTTGGACTGTTCGCTGGAATTTTCCGCCAGTTTGCGGATTTCGTCCGCTACCACCGCAAAACCCTTGCCCGCTTCTCCCGCGTGGGCCGCTTCGATGGCGGCGTTCATGGAAAGCAGGTTGGTCTGGCTGGCGATATTTTCCATCACCGCGTTGATTTCCAGAAGGCCTTCGGATTCCCGGGCAATCTGCTGAATGTCGCCGGATACTACTTCCAGGCCGTTTCGTCCCACATTGCTGGCTTCCAGCAGTTCCCGGATATTTTCCGCGTTTTTTGTCAGGGTGGCCGTTACCGACTGGATATTGGCAATCATTTCCTCGATGGCGCTGGAAGATTTGGAAACGTTGGCGGTCTGTTTTTCCACCTGGCTGTTCAGCTGGTCAATGTTGGAGGTAATCTGCTGCATGGTTGCGTTGGTCTGGGTAACGCTGGCGCTCTGGTTTAGCATCTGGCCCTTGATGCTCTGGATGTTCGAGGTAATCTGGTTTACCGCCGCGGCGGTCTGGGTCATGTTGGAAGACAGTTCGTTACCGACATCGAAAAGGGCGGCGCTCTGGCTTTTGATAACCACTACCATGTCCTTTATTTTGCCCAGGGTCAGGTTAAAGTATTTTGACAGATCCCCTATTTCGTCGGAAGAATGGATGTTAATATTTTTGGTCAGATCCCCCTCTCCTTCGGATATATCCTTCAGGGTCAGCGATACTTTGGTGATGGGCTTGGCAATGCTGTTGGCGGTAAAAAAGATGATGAACGACGCGGCGGCCACAGATATTGCCATCAGAATAACGGCAAACCATACCAGATCATTCACCGCCTTGAGTACCGTTTTGGAAGGAACGACGGTCGTCAGCGCCCAAAAAGTGTCCGCGCCATCGATGGCAAAGGGATACACCGTTATTATGTTGCCCCCGTGGGTTATCAGTACCGGCTTTCCTTCCCGCAGGGCCGTTTCCGCAGTAGCGAGACCCGCGGGGCCAAAGATTTCTGCGGAGGCTTCCTGGAATTTCTTCCCCAGCCGCTCAACGATGGGAGTGGCGACGATGGTGCCGTCATTGGCGTAAAAGGTCGCGTACCCCAGAATGCCGCGCTCCTGTTCTTCCGAAAGGCCCTGCGGCGCCTGCACCCCCAGTTCCAGGCCGGGCTTGATGCCGATGACGAATTCAATAGCATAGGAAAGATTAAGCCCCGCCCCCACGGCGCCTATGACGCTGCCGTCGGGCATGACAATGGGATAGATCATCTCGCATACCAGAACGGGACTGCCGCTGACGGTCCGGGAAACAGGGTTCGTAACGATTTTTTTTTCGTCCAGCTGTTCCAGCTGTTCCAGCAGTTCCCGGTAAGCGGGATAGGCCCGGAGCACAATCGTTCCCGATTCCCGGGTATACTGGGTAATATAGTTGCCCCTTGCGTCGGAACCGGGAGACCCGGCAAATTTCGCGTCCATGCCGTCAAGGATTCCGGGTTTCCAGACGGTAAATACGTCGGTCAGCTTGGAATCGGCGCTTAACATGGAGAGAAGCTGCTCATCGTATTTTTCCCGCCGTTCTTCCCTGTCTACTCCCTGGTAACCTTGCATGATCTGGGCCATAAACTTTACCATGTTAAAGTATTCGGTATAGCGGAGCTCCATATCCCTGGCATAAAGGCCCGAGGTCTTTTCCATGATGGTCCGGGCCGACTGGGTCTGGAGCGACATCGCCCTGGTTAAAAGCACCGTAGCGATAGTTCCACTCACTGCCAGAATAATGACCATGACGGAAAAGCTCAGTTTTATTTTTAACTTCATATTTTATACCCTCTTGTTTCAATGCTAATGCAAGAGGATAAAAATGCAAGAATTCCGAGGTAAATTCCCGGCTTGCGCCGGCCGAGAGGTTTTACCCCATTATACCGAAAGCCGCGCCGCGACGGCGCCGATAAACTCCCAGGAATCCAGCGGTTTTATGGAAACCGCCGGATTCCCGCCGCCCCGCGCCGCGCCGGCCAGCTTGGCCAGGTCGCCGGTCATTTCCCCTTCCTCGATGGTACGCAGGACGGCGGCCTCCAGACGCCCGGCAAAATCCGCCAGCTCCGCCGTACCGTCCAGTTCCGCCCGCTTGGACAGCGCGCCGGTCCAGGCAAAAATCAGGGCCGCCGGGTTGGTACTGGTCTTTTCCCCCTTCTGCCAGCGGTAATAGTGCTGCTGCACCGTGCCGTGGGCCGCTTCGTATTCAAAGACGCCGGAGGGTGAAACAAGGACGCTGGTCATCATAGCAAGGCTCCCCGACGCGCTGGCGATCATGTCGCTCATAACGTCGCCGTCGTAATTTTTGCAGGCCCAGAGAAAGCCCCCCTCGCCCTTGACCACCCGGGCCACGGCGTCGTCGATAAGCGTGTAAAAGTAGCTGATCCCCGCTTCGGCGCACCGGTCCCTGAATTCCCTTTCATACACTTCGTTAAACAGCGCCTTAAACCGGCCGTCATAGGTTTTGGAGATCGTATCCTTGGCGGCAAACCAGAGGGGAAGTTTTTCCTGAACGGCGTAGATAAAGCAGGAACGGGCAAAGTTCCGGATAGATTCGTCCAGGTTGTGAATCCCCTGGACGATGCCCGGACCGTTAAAGTCCGCCACGGTAACGCGCCGTTCCACGCCGTCCACCCGAGTGTACACCAGTTCCACCCTGCCCGGTCCTTCCACTTCCATTTCCGCGGCCTTGTATACGTCGCCGTAGGCGTGGCGGCCGATAACGATGGGCGCTTTCCAGGTAACCACCGACGGCCTGATGCAGGAGACGGTAATGGGCCTGCGGAACACCGTGCCGTCAAGGATGGCCCTGATGGTGGCGTTGGGACTGGGATGGAGTTTCCGCAGGCCGTATTCTTCCTGCCGGGCGGCGTTGCTGGTAATGGTCGCGCACTTGACCCCGACCCCCAGGCGGAGAATGGCCGCCGCTGCTTCGGCGCTTACCGCGTCGTCCGTGGCGTCCCGGTTCATCAGGGACAGGTCGTAGTATTCGGTCTTAAGGTCCACAAAGGGGAGGATAAGTTTTTCCTTTACCACCGCCCAGAGTACCCGGGTCATTTCGTCCCCGTCCAGTTCCGCCACGGGATTTTTCATGCCAATCAGCGCCATAGTTCCTCCGCCCTTCGTTCGTAGTGGTTGCTTTCCTTCTGTACATTAACCGGATCTTAATCTTTCTTAACTTAAATTGTGGATTATAGTGGGTTATAATAGTACGGTATACGGTGTCCGGGAAAAAGTCAACGCGGGCGGCGGCGCGAAAGAACGCGCGGAAGGATGGGGAGAAAATCATGGCAAAACTTGAAGTGATAGAGGGAGACATCACCGTGCTGGCGGTGGATGCCATCGTCAACGCCGCCAACTCAGGCCTTTTGGGAGGCGGAGGCGTGGACGGCGCCATACACCGGGCGGCTGGTCCCGCCCTGCTGGAAGAATGCCGCCGCGTCGCCGCCGCCCGGCAAAACGTCCCCGGCGGTCCCTGTCCCGCCGGGGACGCGGTGATTACCGGTCCGGGCCTGCTTCCCTGTAAACAGGTGATCCATACCGTGGGGCCCGTCTGGCACGGCGGCGGCCGGGGAGAAAGCGGCCTGCTGGCCTCCTGCTACCGGAAAAGCCTCCTCCTGGCGGAAAAAGCGGCCCTGGAAAGCATCGCCTTTCCCAACATCAGTACCGGGGTCTACGGATATCCCCGGGACAAAGCCGCCGGGACAGCGGTTACGGCGGTCCGGGAAACGCTGGAACAAACGCCGGGGATACGGCGGGTTATTTTTGTCTGCTTTGACCGGGAAAACTACGAACTTTACCGGCGTATCCTGCCGGCCTAACCGTCACCTGTCCTTGAGCGAGTGGGCCAGGGTCAGGACAACCTGACGGTCCCTGGCATTTAGCTGTTCCGCGGCCCGGACAATGGCCTGTATATCCTGGGGCAGGGAAGAGAGGGGCCGGTCCTTTGCGGCCTCCCTGCCGGTCACCAGGTATTCCACCGAAACCCCCAGAACTTTTGCGATACAGACGGCGGTTTCCACCGAAGGACTGTAACTGCGGGTTCCCAGGTAACTGTCCAGGGTCTTTTTTTTGATTCCGGTCCGGGCGGCAAGTTCCTTAACAAGCATATCGGAGTACTGTAACTGGTTTTTTAAATTTTCCTTAAACCCCATATAGTAAAAAATACGCTAAAACTCATACTTCTTGGCTTGACATGATTATAAAACTCGGAATACTATTTTCATGAATACGAGAATATTAGTATAAAAGGGAAACCTTCTCGTATATCTTCTTTTTGGAGGATTTGTATGAAAAAACTGTTCTTTGGCCTTTTAGCGGCAGGATTTGTGGTGTTAACGGGATGCGCCGGTTCGGCCCAGCCCAAAACCCCGGCCCTGGGAAACGTTCCGCAGTTTGTTAACGATGCGTACCTGAATGCTTCCGAAGACGTTCTTGTCGGTATCGGCACTTACAAAATCGGTACGGACATGTCAAGAATGGGGAACGCCATGACCTTTGCCCAGACCAGAGCCCGGGCGGACATTGCCCGGCAGCTCCAGTCCATCGTAAAAAACATGGTTACCGATTATGCCGCCGCCAGCGAACTCGATCCCGGGGCAGCGCTTTCGTTCCAGGAAAATATTACCCAGGCCCTGGCCAGGGCCGATTTAAGGGGCGCCAAGGTTGTTGTGTCCAATACGGACAACGGCCTGCTCTGGGTCGTGATGGAATACAGCAAGTCCTCGGCGGCTAATGATTATTCTGCGGCGGCATCGGCGGCAAAACTCGCCGTTCCCGCGGCCGCGGCCTTCGATGCCCTGGCCCGGATGGAAAATGCCTTTGACAAGGCCGCCGCCGGCGGTCCGGTTCCGGTGGGGGATTAACGCCGTTTTCCTCAATACTGATGAAGAATAGATTCTGTGCGGCAATGGCGGGTATTTTTTTGGTTTTCTCCTGCGTCTCCCTTGAAAAGGAGCCTCAAAAGCCGGGGACAGGTCAGCTGGACATATCCCTGGAAGAAATGTACCACAGCGGTTATTGGGTAACCAGGCCGTCGGAAGGGGTAATTAGTGTTTTGGGTATTGCCGGCCGCCGGAGGAACCGGGACGAGGCAATTGCCGAGGCACTTGCCGACGCGGCCCGCAGGGTAGCCCTGTACCACGGGGTTCACGGAGAAAGCGCGGCGGTCCTTAATCAGGGATCGGGGTACGTGGATTATTTCAGCGATTTTGATTACCGGCTGGATGTACTCCACGGCGCGGAGAACTATGCCGGCGATTTGATTTTTGATAAAGACAGGGATGTCCTTGAAAAAAACGGGGCGGTCTTTGTCCGGGTCCGGTATCCGGGGGTTTCCGGAATTCCACCCTATGAAACGGTCATGGAAAACGGTATGCCGCTCTGGGTCAAAAACTATTCCGCCGATATTCCGGGTTTTTTAACCGCCGTCAGTTACTCAAAGAACAAAGGGTCCCCCCAGAAGACATACCAGGCGTCTTACGAGAACGCGATTTGTACCCTTCTGCCCCGTCTGTCCTCAAAGGCCGTTAACGAGGTTGTTGACTCGGAAGGGAGCAGGGTAAGCCGAAGTATTTCAATTAGTTCAGGAGATCTGGAGCAGGTGATGATCCTGGAGACCTGGGTTGACGGAAAAACCGGAGCGGTGTGGACCCTGTTGGTGGCAAAACAAAAAAATAAGGAGGAACAGTGAAAAGAATTATCTCCCTTGTTCTTATGGCCGGCATGGGGCTTATGTATGCCCATGCCCAGGCCAAACCGGCATGGGTAGACGGCCCTTCCGCGGTGTATCCGGATCGGCTGTATGTTTCCGCCGTCGGCTCCGGCCGGGACCGGCGGGGAGCGGAAACCGGCGCACTGGCAGCCCTGACCGCGTATTTCAGGCAGTCGGTAACCAGCGTGATCACCATCAACGATACGGAAAGACAGGTAAACGGCCGCTCAAATACCGAATCGCTGATGTCCCAGTCCATTGAGGCAGCGGCCGCGCTGGATACCCTGATGGGGGCCGAGATCAAGAATGCCTGGAACGATACCAGAAACAAAAACTGGTACGCGGTGGCGGTTATGGAAAAGGCCAAATGCGGGGGGCTCTATGCCGGTGAACTTGATAAAACCATCACGGAGATTAAAGCCCTGGCGGACGTTACGGGGGGAGTTTCCTTTGAGACCATCACCCGGTGCCGGAAAGCCCAGGACATCCTTGAAAAGGCCGGCGTATACGCCCAAATCCTTGCCATGCTTGACGGTCCGGACCGGCAGGCCGAGCTTTCCCGGCTGGGGACCGCCGTTACCGCCGCCTTGGCCGAGGCAAAGGCCATACCGGTGGATGTGCGGGTAACCGGGGATACGAACGGCCGGATCAGGACGGCCTTTGCCGGGGCTTTTATCGCGGAAGGGTTTAAGACGGGGAACCGCAATTCCCGGTTCGCTCTGGAGGTTTCGGTAAGCTTTGTTCCCGCGCCCCGGACCGCGTACTATAACACCCGGTATACGGTGGAGGCGGTATTAAAAGACACCCGGACCGGGACCGAATTGTTCAGTTACAGCGCCGCCGACAGGGAGTCCCATCCCGGAACCCAGGGGGAAGCGGATAACCGCGCCCTTGCCGGCGCGGAACGAAAGATAACGGAAGAATTTCCCGCGGTAGTGCGGGAGTATCTTAACTCACATTAATTTTGGAGGCAAAAGTAATGAAAGGAAGTTTGTTAAAAACGGCGTTTTTTGTGGTTCTGCTGACGGGTATTTCCGCGGCCGGAGCGTACGGGCAGTTTACCATCAGCGGCGGATTTGCCCTGTCAAGGGTAAACGCGGAATCGGACGGTATAACAGTTGAGGGCTCCGTAGGTATAGGGGGGAACGTGTACGTTGATTACCTGCTCCCCATAAATATTCCCTTGTCCCTGGGAGGAGAGATAGGCATTGATTCTTCCTCGCTTGAAACCAATACTGATGATATCCGGGTCCTGGCGATCCCTATCCTTGCCCGGGCCGCCTACCATTTTGACCTGTTCCCAAAATTCGATCTCTATGTGGTTGGCAAGATCGGCTTTGCCATCGGCCGCATTACCGACGGTCCCAAAAATGTAACGGATGCCTTTGACTCCGCCGCCGGTTTTGCCTTTGGCATTGACGCGGGCGCCGCCTACTACTTTACCTCCCTGGTCGGAGTCTTTGCCGAGGTCGGCTTTGACGATTATATGATAAAAGCAAAGTTTAAGGAGTCAGGGGGTTCCTATTCCATAAAGACGCCGTTTTACCGCTTTATCACCTTCGGCCTGAGCTTTAAAAAGTAGCGAGGGAGCTTTCCCGTTCTTCCGCCGGGACCGTTCCAAAACAACGGTTTGGAACAGTCGTACTTTGTTCCGCCGGTGGAAGTCATTGTTTTATGTGGGGATCCAGGAGGGATACATGAAAGGGGCGGCTGCTTTTATAATTGCGCTGTGCGCGCTCTGCGCAACCGGCGTTCTGCCGGTATCCGCCCAGGGACGCAGCGCCGGAAACAGCGAGACGGAGATCATCGTTCGGCGGGCCGATATGCCCGTCAACGCGGGATTCAAAGAGCGGATTTACATTGACGGAAAACTGAAGCTGACGTTAACTAACGGCGGCGAGGGTAGAATCATTGTTTCCAACGGACGGCATACGATCCATGCGGACCTGTACACCCTGACCACCGATAAACTGGAATTTACCGCCGACTCGAAGGGCAGAACTTTTCTTATCAGCCCCTATTCGGTCCATGATTTTGCCATAGAACAGGTAGACGGCGATGGAGCTTCCGTCCGGATAGCGGAAAATACTCCCCGGGTTCCCGCCCAGCCTGCGGCGCGGACCCAACCCGCGGAACGAGCGCCGTCGCGGACCCGGGAACGGTCAACGGCACGGCCTTCAAGACGGTCTTCGGCAGTCAACGCGAAAGGCATCGAAGGTTCCCTCGCCCGGGCCGCCGAAAAAATCATAGAAACGGTTCCGCCGAAATCAAGGATGGCAATCGTGTATGTTACCGCGGCGGACCCGGAGGTGGCGGAATTTATAGCCGGCGAGCTTGAATTCATCATGATAGAAGAGGGCCTCATCCTGATTGACCGGAGCCAGCTGGACAGGATCCGCCAGGAACAGAAGTTTCAGTTTTCCGGTGAAGTCGACGACGCCCACGCGATTTCCATCGGTAAAATCGCCGGGGCGAATGTGATCCTTACCGGCGCCGTTACCGGAACCGGCGATCTCCGGCGGCTGCGCCTCAGAGCGCTGGACACGCAGACAGCCCAGGTATTGGTAGCCGCTTCCGAACGATATTAGGTCCGGCGGCTGGAAGTTAAATGCGAAACAGGGCTAAAAGGGTATTCTTTTAGCCCTTCTTTTTATCCCCCGCAGGACGCGGGGTATTACCCGCGGAGCGCGGGGAGTTACCCGCAGGGCGCGGAGCGTTACTTGTAGCGGGGAAAAGGGCTCTTTCATAAAAATCGCCGCCCCGGGGACCTTCACTGAAAGGCATTAACTTTACTCTTTTTTCCCATCCCGGTATACTTTCCCCAGACCTGTTGCTGCGGAGGTGAACAATGAACGCGTTAGGGTATTACAACGGAACATGGGGGCCCCTGGACGAAATGACGGTCCCCATGAATGACCGGGGGGGTTATTTCGGCGACGGCGTTTACGACGCAACCTGCGCTGTTAACGGGGTTATTTTTGCGCTGGATGAACATGTGGAGCGGTTTTTTAACAGCGCCCGGCTGCTGGAAATACAGCTTTCCTGTTCCCGGGATGAATTAAAAACGATCCTGTACGATATGCTTGCCAAACTGGATGATAACGAACTCTTTGTATACTGGCAGGCTACCCGCGGAACGGGACAGCGCAGCCACGCCTTCCCCGAAGGAAACTCCAATCTGTGGATAATCATCAAACCGGGACCCATCCCCGATATTTACCGGAAGATCAAACTTATCACCATCGAGGATACCCGCTTTCTGCACTGTAACATCAAAACGATAAACCTTATTCCCAGCGTGATCGCCTCCCAGCGGGCCAAAGAAGCGGGCTGCCACGAAGCGGTGTTTCACCGGGGCGAAACGGTCACCGAGTGCGCCCACAGTAACGTACATATTATCAGGGACGGAAAATTTATCACCCACCCCGCGGACAACCTGATTCTGCGGGGAATTGCCCGGAGCCATCTGGCCCGGGCCTGCGACCGGCTGGGCATCCCCGTGGAAGAGCGGGACTTTACCCTGTCTGAACTTTTTAACGCCGACGAGATCCTTACTTCCAGCGCCAGCACCTTTGGTTTGTCCGCCTGCGAGCTTGACGGAAAACCCGCGGGGGGCAAAGCGCCGGAGCTGCTTAAAAAGATCCAGGACGAGGTGATGAGGGAATTTTCCGAAGTAACGGGATACAAAAAAAAACTGACATGACCCAGGCAGAACTAACGCGGCTCAACCTGGGGAGAAGCCTGGACAGCCTGATGAACCTGGATCCCCGGGGTTACGGCGTGTCCGCCATTCTGTATGATGAATCCCGCCGCCTGGCCGGCGGCCCCCTTGCCATGCGCACCGCCGGCCTGCTGCTTAAGGGGCTCAAGGCCGGGGACACGGTGTACTTTATCACCGGTTTTGTGCTGCGCCCCTATAACAAACAGGAAACCGACGGCCCCGCCGGCGCGGCGGCCCTGGCCCGGACCCTGGTAAAGACCTGCGGCGTCAAGCCCGTGTTCGTCGTCCCCGGCGAGGCGGTATCCGCGATGGAACGGTTCGCGGCCATCATGGACTATGACGCGGCAATTGTTGAATTTACCAGGGATGCCTCCGCCGCCTCCGCCCAGGCGGAGCGCGTTGTTTCCCTGGCCAGAAGGGAGGACGCGTTCCCCTCGTTCTGCGTTGCCGTTGAAGCCGCGGGGGCCAACAAGCTGGGGGTATATCATAACGCCCTGGGCTTTGACGTAACGCCGCTGGAAGCAAAAAGCGACGTCCTGTTCCGCCTTTTACAGAGCGAAGGGGTTCCCACCCTGGCCATTGGGGATCTGGGGAACGAATGCGGCATGGGAACCCTGGGCGATCATCTGCGAAGGTTTATTCCCCGGGCGGCGGAGGGAAGCTGCGCCTGCGGCTGCGGGGGCGGGCTGGCCGCGGCGACCGCCGCGGATACGGTCGTAAGCGCCACGGTTTCCAACTGGGGCGCCTGGGGTATCGCCTCCGCCCTGGCGTACCTTACCCGCCGGCCCGACGCGCTGTACAGCCCCGGGCTGGAAGAAAAAGTCCTGACCGCAGCGAATGAATGCGGCCTTATCGACATGGACGGCGAAGCGGTTCCCGCGGTAGACGGCATGAACCTGACAAAGCTGAAGGCCGTCATCACCCTGATGAACGAATGTGTTATCTCCGCGCTGGAACTGGAAGAAACCTGCCGGCCCTGGTTTGAAAAAACCATCGCCCTGGGATACTTTGATTCCCCCGGCGGCATGCCGGGCCGGTAAGGGGCTGAACCGTGGAGATATATCCCGCCGGGGACTGCGCGCTGTGCGTTGAATTCGGCGAAACGATAGCTCCCGAAATCAACGACCGGGTTCACGCCCTGGCGGAAAGCCTTCGCCTGCGGCCTATTCCCGGCGTGCGGGACATGGCCCCCGCGTACGCGTCGCTCCTGGTGTGTTTTGATCCCCTGCGCGTTTCCTCAAGGCGGCTTGCGGCCCGGCTGAAAAACCGGGCGGCGAAAACCGGGGGGGCCTTTTCCGGCGGCGGGAATACCGTCCGGATCCCCGTCTGCTATGAAGGGGACTTTGCCCCGGATATGGAAGCCGTTTCCCGGTACACGGGCTTTTCCCCCGCGGAGCTAATCGCCCGCCATACAAAACCGGAATACCGGATTTACATGCTGGGTTTTTTGCCGGGCTTTCCCTACCTGGGCGGCCTTGATCCGGCGCTGGAAACGCCCCGGCTGGCGGCGCCCCGGACCAGAATCCCCGCCGGCTCCGTGGGCATCGGGGGGGCGCAGACGGGGATCTATCCCCTGGAATCCCCCGGCGGCTGGCGGCTTATCGGCCGGACCCCGGTAAAGGTCTACGACCCCCGCCGGGCCGAACCCTTTATGTACCGGACCGGGGACACCATTGTGTTTTACCCGGTAAGCCCGGCGGAATACGAAGCGCTTGTCCGCGGCGGGGAAACCGGAGGGGAACGCTGATGGGCCTGACCGTCATCGATCCCGGCATTCTTACCACCGTACAGGACCAGGGAAGAAGCGGCTATATGGATTCGGGTTTTTCCCCCTCGGGGGCGCTGGACGGCTTTTCTTCCCGGCTGGCGAATTTCCTCATCGGCAATTCACCGGGCGAGGCGGTGCTGGAAATGACCCTCCGGGGCGCGTCCGTGGTCTTCGATGGTCCCGCCGTTATCGCGATAACCGGCGCGGATATGACGCCGCTCCTCAACGGCTTTCCCGCGGCCATGAACAAAGCTTTTGCCGTTATTCGGGGGGACATCCTCCATACCGGGTTTGCCCTCGCGGGGGTCCGTTCCTATCTTGCGGTTTCGGGGGGCTTTGACATAGAGCCGGTACTGGGAAGCCGGTCCACCAATCTCAGGGTCCGGGCCGGCGGCTTTGAGGGAAGAAAGCTTGAAACGAAGGATCATATCCCTTTCCGCGAAATAGTACGGGAGCTTCCCGGTATGGAACGGCGCTGCTTCGATCCCCTTGCCGGCAAGGCCGGCGGCGATACAGCCTTCGGCAAGGTCTCCGCCGGTACAGCCGCCGTCAGCATCCGCGCCGCCTATGCTAAAGATGATCCCCTGGTTCTCCGTGTCGTGGAAGGAAGGTACGCGGGGCGTCTGGGCGAAGCAGGGATCCACACTTTTTACCATTCGCTCTATACTGTGGGAGCCGAAAGCGATCGCATGGGGGTGCGGCTTGAAGGGCCCGCGGCGGCTTTACTCCGCGGCGGCGACATTGTTTCCAGCGGAGCTGCCGCGGGATCGGTACAGATCCCCGGATCGGGGAAACCCATCGTGCTTCTGAACGACCGGCAGACTACCGGGGGTTATGTCACGGCGGGGGCGGTAATTACCGGCGATCTCTGGCGGCTTGCCCAGGCTCCGGCGGGTTCCGCGATCCGCTTTGAAAAGATCCGCGCCCCGGCGGCGGAAAAAATCTATGTCCAAACCGAGCGGGAAATCGCCCGGTTAGGGCGGCGTTTTGCCCGCCGGCGGGTTTAACTCGGGTTTATACGGTGAACTTGTTCACCAAGGAGGCGTTATGGAATTCGCGAAACTGCCGCCCGGAGATGTCCGGGCCCTTATCAGGGAAGGAACGATAACCCGGCATACTTCCGGCATGTGCGACGGCTATGCCCAGGCAAACCTGGCGGTGCTTCCCTCGGAATACGCCTACGACTTTTTACTCTTTGCCCAGCGGAACCCCAAAAGCTGCCCCATCCTGGAAGTCACCGACAGGGGAAGCCGTTTCCTTAAGACCATCGCCCCCGGCGCGGATATTGCCAGGGACATTCCCAAATACCGGATCTACAAAAACGGCGTCCCCGGGGGCGAATATACCGACGTATCCGAATTCTGGCGGGACGATTTTGTCAGCTTCCTTATTGGATGCAGTTTTTCCTTTGAGTCGGAGTTAATCGCCGGTGATATTCCGGTACGGCACATCGAAGAAGGCCGGAACGTGCCGATGTACATTACCGGCATTGAATGTGAGAGCGCGGGGATCTTTCATGGAAAGATGGTGGTCAGCATGAGGCCCATACCGCCGGAACTGGTGGTCAGGGCGGTGAACATAACCGCATCCATGCCCAGGGTCCACGGCGCGCCGGTTCATATCGGCGACCCCGGAGTAATCGGCATCAAGGATGTGGGGAAACCCGATTTTGGCGACGCGGTAACTATCAAACCCGAGGAGGTCCCCGTTTTCTGGGCCTGCGGCGTTACGCCCCAGTCGGCGATTATGAGCGCCAGGCCGTCCATTGCCATTACCCACGCGCCGGGGCATATGCTCATTACCGATGTCAAGAATCTGCTCCTCAAGTATTAGGAACAGGGTTATGCGCAAGATAGACTTAAACTGCGATCTGGGAGAAAGTTTTGGCCCCTGGAAAATGGGGCTTGATGAAGCGATCATCCCCCTGGTGTCGTCCGTCAATATTGCCTGCGGTTTCCATGCCGGGGACCCGGTGGTAATGCAAAAAACCGTGGCGCTGGCAAAACAGTACCACGCCGCCGCCGGGGCGCATCCGGGTTTTCCCGATTTGGCGGGCTTCGGCCGGCGTACCATGAACCTGTCCCCCGCGGAAGTCAAGGCCGCGGTTCAGTACCAAATCGGTGCGCTGGAAGCTTTTTGCCGGGCGGCGGGGATTCCGCTGGTTCATGTCAAACCCCACGGAGCGCTTTACAATATGGCCGCCAGGGATCCCGCGCTGGCCAGGGCAGTCGCCGAAGGCATCCGGGAAATCAACCCCCGGCTTATCGTGCTGGGCCTGGCGGGAAGCGCCCTGATCGCCGAAGCCCGGGAAGCGGGGCTTTCCGCGGCGGAAGAGGTATTTGCCGACCGGGCCTACGAGGAAGACGGGACCCTGGTGGCCCGGACAAAACCCGGCGCGATGATCACCGGCGAGGACGAGGCAATAGGCCGGGTCATAGGGATGGTAAAAACCGGGACGGTCCGGGCCATTACGGGGAAAGAAATTTCCGTTAAAGCCGATTCAGTCTGCGTTCACGGGGACGGGGAAAAGGCGCTGTTGTTTGTGCGGAAGCTTAACGAAGCGTTCCGGAATGAGGGGATCACCGTGGCGCCGCTGCCGGCCTGAAGCGGATCCGGCAAAGGGATCGGTAAAGATTCTTCCCGGTTCGGCGGCATCCGCGGTTTATGAGCGGAGGCTTACCTTTTCGTTTCCTCTGTTAAACGCCGCGCTGTTTCCTCATCTTCCTGGGCTTTTTGACGATAGCTTTCCCTTAGAGCGGCATTCCCCTCATGCTCTGCCAGGGTATTGTATATAATAGCTCGTCCCCTGTATGCTGTTTCGTCCCGGGGGGCAAGTTTCACAAGGGTATTATAATCCTCCAGCGCGGCCGAAAAAAACCCCGCGTTGAACGCGACAGCGAACAGAACCCAAAATGCAAGAGAATACAGGCCGCCCGGCTATTACAAATAGTGAAACGGCCTTACACTTAGGAAGCTCAAAACAGCCTCAGAAACACGTCCGGTTGGCCTTCGCCTTACCCTCTATGGCCTTTCTCCGGGACCTTGATAGGATAGTTGGCCGTCAAGACCTCAACCTTGTCCCGGGCAGTCCGGCCCTGACCGTGAGTCATAGCCGAAGACAGTCGAAGCTCCACGGTATGCCAGCCGTTTTTCGGGTAAAATCCACCAGGCTCGCATTGTGGAAAGAACTCAACAGAAACTTTCCCTGGATGCCCTCCAGCAATCTCAGGAGGGCATCGAAGTCCATCTGGGTATAGCCGTCATAGTGACCTTGATCAGAGCCTACATAAGGCGGATCAAGGTAGAAAAAGCCTCCGGTGTATCCCGGCTCCGAATAATCCGCAGAGCGTCACAGCACTCGATTTGCACCCGCTGTAAACGGATTGCATAATCGGTATTGAAATCCGACCGTTTGTTGGCCATCTTCTTGCTGGTGGTGCCTATTCGATCATAACCAAAACAGCCGTTCACCTTACAGCCGTAAGAGATATTGGCCAACATCCATACAGCCCAGGCCCGTTTTACCCGGTCAAACATGTCAGGGTTTTGGTAGATCACCTCGGCCTGGTGATGCTGTTTCCGGCTGTGAAGACTAATCTCAATTTCCCGCTCCAGGGCCGGAAAATCCCGCTTTAGAACCTCATAAAAGTTGATGATCTCGCCGTTGGTATCGTTGATGATCTCAACCTTTGACGGCTCTTTGGCAAAAAATATCGCAGCCCCTCCGCAGAA
>JAISBN010000124.1 GCA_031266175.1 Treponema sp.
CCGGGGAAGGAAATCGTTGACTGGAAGGGCCAGAAACGGCCCGCGCCCCAGACCGACAAAAGCCCCAAGGGTGAAGAAATCGCCCATCCCAACGCGCGGTTTACCGCTCCCGCCCGGCAGTGCCCGGTTATCGCCCCCGAATGGGAGGATCCCAAAGGCGTGCCGATAAGCGCGTTCCTCTTCGGCGGCCGGCGGCCCGGTACGGTTCCCCTGGTAAACCAGAGCAAAAGCTGGATCCACGGGGTTTTTATGGGCTCCATCACCGGATCGGAAGTTACCGCCGCGGTTATCTCCGACCAGGTCGGCCAGGTCCGTCGGGACCCCTTCGCGATGCTGCCGTTTTGCGGCTACCACATGGGCGACTATTTCAAACACTGGATCAAGCTCGGGCAGAGCCATGACGAGTCAAAGCTCCCCAAAATATTTTTTGTCAACTGGTTCCGCAAAGACAAGGACGGCAAGTTTATGTGGCCCGGCTACGGCGAAAATTCCCGGGTGCTGGCCTGGATCTTCGACCGCTGCGACGGCAAAGACAACTGCGTGGAAACCCCCATCGGGAACCTGCCCAAATCGGACGCCATTGAGCCGCCCGCGGGCATCGGCGCCGAAGTGATGAAAGAGCTTTGTTCGGTAGACATCGAGGGCTGGAAGAAGGAAATCGCCGACGTCAGGCAGAATCACTATCCCAAATTCGGCGACAAGCTTCCAAAGGAACTCTACGCGGAGCTTGACGCCATCGAAAAACGGCTCAACGGGTAACACGGTCAATTTAAAAGAGCCTCCGCGGAGGCCCTTTTAAACATTCACCAGGGTATTTTAGCGCCAGACAACTTCGTAGTCCAGCGGGTTTTCCAGGACGAGGAGATCCGCCAGGGAAACCTCGAACCGGGCTTCCCTGCCGGAAAAACCGCCTCCCTTGACGCTCTGGATTTGACCGGGAAAGCTGATGACTGCCCGGATCTTTGAAACGGCAATTTCATCGGCTATGTTTTTACCATAAATGGAAGTTACCAGCTCCAGGTATTCCTTTTTGGACAGAGCTTCGCCGGTAGCCACCGGCGCCATCAGGGCGGAAAGATAATCCCCCGCGTCGGGAGAAATGTAGGGCAGAATCCGGGGACCCAGGCTGCGGTCCAGGTGAATGGTCAGCCGGCCCGGAGCGCCGCCCGCGGGGGCTTCGTAACGGATAAAGCGGCGATCCCCGGCGGCCAGCAAATCGCCGATTTGGCTTACCGCAACGGTCCCGTCAATCCGGTCCCGGCCTGTATTTCGCAGCGATGATGCCTTAACTCCCGGCGCGGCCCCCAGGGACTTGTTGATGGCCGCGGCATCCAGAAGGGGCCCGCTTTGGGTATTGACCACCCCGCCGGCGTTCAGGCTGCCCAGGCTGCGGATCAGCGCGGTCATGTTCGGCTCCAGGCCGGCCTGGATCTGAACGGTTCCGGAAGCGTCCTGGGCAAGCTGCCCCGTCAGCTGGGCGGAACAGGAGGCAAACAAAACAAAGAGGCCTCCCAGAATCAAAATAAACTGTTTCATGGTATCAAGTATAACACAGGAAAAAGCGAAAAAGTAAGCGCCGGTGCATCTTTCCCGCGAAAAGCGCCTGCCTTACCATGGGCCTGTTTTACCACGGACAGACACAGACCAGCACGGACAAAATATAAAACCGGTGATATAATTCGTGTACTTTACAACCACCCGGTAATGCCGTAGACTAATTTATTATGAATATATCTACCTATACCGTAAAACCAAAACTCCCTACTGTTTTAAAACCCCTGGAAGAGATCGCCCGGAATTTATGGTTGTCCTGGAATTATGATTCGGTCCAGCTTTTTATCAGACTGGATTATGAAAGCTGGCTTAAATCCCAGCAAAACCCCGTCCGAACCCTGGGAATGGTCAGCCAGGAGCGGCTTGCCCAGGCGGCCCAGGACGATTCCTACCTGGCCGCCCTGGAAGAAGTCTATTCCCGGTTCCAGAAATACAAAAAAGGCGAAACCTGGTACCGGGGTTCCAGAAAGGATGTGGTGGCCTATTTCTCTATGGAATACGGTATGGATGTATCCCTGCCCATTTATTCCGGAGGCCTGGGGATCCTTTCGGGGGATCACATGAAAACCTCCTCCGATATGGGGCTGCCCCTGGTCGGCGTGGGTCTTCTCTACCGCCAGGGTTATTTTACCCAGGTTCTTAATGCCGACGGCTTCCAGCAGGAAAGCTATCCGGAAAACGACTGGTACAATATGCCGGTGGAACTTAAGTGCGATAAAAACGGAGAAGCCATCAAGATCACCGTGGATATGGCCGGCCGCCAGGCCGCGGCTCAGATCTGGGAAGTCAAGGTAGGCCGCAGTTCCCTCTACCTGCTGGACACCAATATGGAAGAAAACGCCCCGGATATCCGGAATGTAACGGCGGCCCTCTACGGCGGCGACAAGGAAACCCGGATCCGCCAGGAGATACTCCTGGGCATCGGCGGCATCCGGGCCCTCCGGGCCCTGGGGATCAATCCCGCGGCCTGTCACATGAACGAAGGCCACGCGGCGTTCCTGGTCCTTGAACGGATTAGGGAAGTCATGGCCGAAAGGGGCTTTAATTTTTACGAAGCTCTGGAAGCGGTGTGGCCCACCAACATTTTTACGACCCATACCCCGGTGCCCGCGGGAAACGAGCGCTTTGACATCGGCCTGCTGGAAAAATACATGAAAAACTGGACGGGGATTCTGGAAATCTCCTGGAAGGATTTTCTTGCCCTGGGCCGGGAAAACCCCGGCGACGACCATGAAACATTCTGCATGACCGTGCTGGCTTTAAAGTGCGCCGCCTATGCCAACGGCGTCGCGGCCCTCCACGGCGTGGTATCCCGGGAAATGTGGAAAGGCCTCTGGCCCGGGCTTCCCCTGGAAGAGCTGCCCATCCACCATGTAACCAACGGAGTTCACCCCCGGACCTGGGTTTCCAGCGGCATGCAGGATCTGCTGGACCGCTACCTGGGCCCCCACTTTGAAGACGAACCCACGGACCTGGCCATCTGGGACCGGATGGACCGGATTTCCGACGAAGAACTGTGGCGCACCCACGAGCGCCGCCGGGAACGGCTGGTAGCTTTTGCCCGGGACAGGATCCGCCAGCACCTCAAGCGTACCGGCGCGGTGGAACGCCGCCTCCAGCAGGCGGAGGACGCCCTTTCCCCCTATATTCTTACCCTGGCCTTTGCCCGCCGCTTTGCCACCTACAAGCGGGGCAACCTGCTGCTGCGGGATCCGGAACGGCTTATCCGGCTGCTTAAAGACAATGAACGGCCCATACAGCTGATCTTTGCCGGCAAGGCCCATCCCATGGATATGCCCGGCAAGGAGCTGATCCGGGAGATCATCCACTTTGCCGAAAAGAACGACGTCCAAAGCCGCATCGTGTTCCTCGAGAATTACGACATCACCGTAGCCCGGTATCTTACCTCCGGCGCCGATGTGTGGCTTAACACCCCCCGCCGGCCCATGGAAGCGTCCGGTACCAGCGGCATGAAGGCTTCGATGAACGGCGTCCTTAACTGTTCCATCCTGGACGGCTGGTGGGACGAGGCCTACAACCCCGAAGTGGGCTGGGCCATAGGCCACGGCGAACAGTACGAGGATAATCAGCTCCAGGACGACATAGAAAGCAAGGCCCTCTACGACCTTCTGGAACGGGACATTATTCCCCTGTTTTATCAGCGGGGCCGGGACAACCTGCCCCGGGAATGGATCAAGCGGATGAAGACCTGCATGAAGGAAATCGGCCACTCCATGTCGAGCCATCGCATGCTGATGGATTATTCCAACATGTTCTACTTTCCCGCCCTTAAAAACTACCGCCGGATCATCAAGGACGACTATGCCGAATCCAAAGCCCTGGCGACCTATATGTACAAGCTTCAGGGCGCCTGGGCCAGCCTTAGGATTATCAAGGTTGAATCCAACGCCAGGCCGGTGATGCAGCGGGGGGATTCGCTTACCATTACCGCCCAGATCGATCTGGCGGGCCTCTCGCCGGAAGAGGTGCAGGTAGAACTCTACCACGGCGCCGTTTCCAACCAGAGCAAAAATATCCTCCACGCCCGCCGCGCCGAAATGAAGGCGGTGAGCCGGGCGGAAGACGGCTGGACCTACCAGGTCCGGATCGACTGCGCCGATACCGGCCAGCAGGGCCATACCGTGCGCGTCCTGCCCAAACATGAGGCGCTGGTCCACCCCTACCGGAGCGGCCTGATCAAGTGGGCCTAGCGCGGCCCCATGTAGAAAGACGGTACGATGAACGGTGACCTTGCCCGGCTCCATGCCCTGGATTCGGAGCGGATGCATCTGTCCCGGGCGGCGGCGGCGCTGCGGTGGGATCAGGAGACTTACCTGCCTCCCCTCGGTGTGGAAGATCGGGCGGAACAGCTGGCGGTGGTGGAAGGGCTGGCCCACGAGAAGCTGATAAACCCGGAAATCGGGGAATTGCTGGACCGGCTGGGCTTTGAGCCGGACACCGCCGCGAATGGCGCCGCGGGTTCCGGTCCTGGCGCTGCTGCCGCGAATGCGGGCGCCGCTATAGATGGCGCCGCGAATGCCGGGGCCGCCGCTTTGGCCGGTCCGGATCTGCCCGCCCTGGAACGGGACTTTGTCCGGGTCCTGGGCCGGGATTACCGGCGGGCGGTACAGCTTCCCCCGGACTTTGTCCGGGAATGTGCCCGGACCGAAGGGCTTTCCCAGGCCGCCTGGGCGGATGCCCGGAAAAACAGCGATTTCGCCGCCTTCGCCCCCCATCTGGAACGGCTGATTGTCCTGGCCCGGCAAAAAGCGGAATACTGGGGCTGGGGCGGCCCGGCGGCTTCCGGCGGGGGCCCGAATTCGGCCTACGACGGCCTGCTGGATTTCCATGAGCCGGGTCTTGGGGCAGAGCGGATCGCGGCGCTCTTTGGACCCTTACGGAAACGGCTTTCCGCGCTGCTTGCAAAAATCGCCGCCGCCCCCCCGCCGGAAGACGCGTTCCTTCACCGGCGCTACGATGTCCGCCGGCAGGGCGCCTTTTGCCGGGAAGTGCTGGCAGGCCTTGGCTTTGACCGCCGCCGGGCCCGGCTTGACCGCTCCGCCCATCCCTTTACTACCACCCTGGGTTTTAACGACGTGCGGATCACCACCCGATACCAGGAAACCGATCCCCTCCCGGGGCTTTTTTCGGTCATCCATGAAGGGGGCCATGCGTTCTATGAATTGTCCCTGGATCCCGCCCTGCGTTCTTCCTGCCTGGCGGAGGGTGTTTCCATGGGCATCCACGAATCCCAGTCCCGGCTTTGGGAAAATGTTATCGGCCGAAGCCGCGCCTTTTGGCGCGGATGGTTCCCCCGGTTCAAAACATATTTTGCCTCCCCCCTGAAGGGCGTGGATGTTGAACAGTTTTACCGGGCCGTAAACCGGGTCTTCCCTTCGCCTGTCCGGGTCGAAGCGGACGAGGTAAGCTATTCGCTGCACGTTATCCTGCGCTTTGAACTGGAACAGCGGCTCTTTGACGGAACCCTTACGGTACGGGAACTTCCCGAAGCCTGGAATGCCGCGATGAAGGACTCTCTGGGAATTGAGCCGAAGGATGACGCGGAGGGGGTGCTGCAGGATGTCCACTGGTCCATGGGCGCGTTCGGGTACTTTCCCAGTTATGTCCTGGGAAACTTGTACGGCCTCCAGTTTTGGGAAAAACTGCGGGAAGCTGTTCCCGATACCGGGGCGGCCCTGGAAAAACGGGATTACGACGCTGTCCACACATGGCTCCGGGAAAAGATACAGTGTTTCGGCCGCAGGCTTTCGCCGGGGGAATTACTCCTGGGGGTAACGGGAAAGGAACTGTCCGCGGATCCCTTTGTACGGTACCTTGAAGAAAAGTATACGGATCTGTATGGAATTTAAGCACTTCGACACCCTGGACGCCTTCAATTTTGGCCCTTCCCGGGATCTGTTCTACCTGGCTTCGCTGTTATTCAGCATCGCCCTGGGGATTTTCCTGGTATCCCGGCGGAAAGAAACGTCCCCGCGCCGCCGGGCCGGCCTGATTTCGGCGCTGCTCTGCTTCATTTCCCTGGCGCTGGCTTCCCTGGCCGGAGCGGTCATTCTTTCCGGGGGGGTGGTTTTTTCCGCGGTTTCTTTTTATCCCCCGGCTGTTTTGTTCCTGTCCCTGGGAGCCGCGGTAGTCTGTTTCCCCCGGGCCGGAGGCTGTCCGTTTATCTTTGCCGCCGGGCTCTTTTCGGTCTGGATTTGTTTAACCTTTCTGGTATATCCGCGTTTTGAAGAACCGGAACGGCTTTCGCTCCGGTCCGGCGGCGGCAGCCTTATCCTGTTCCGGCTGCATGGCGGCTCGGGAACGGATACTGAAACCTGGAATATCCGGGACAACGGCAGTCCCCTGATATTCGAAGCCGCCTCGGTTACGGCCCATCCCGCCTATCCCTTAATCGGCGGGGAACGGCGGGGCTTGATCGTCCGGGTACAGCGGGACGGCGAACAGCTTTTTGCCCTTACCCGCAACTTGCGCCGCCTTGAGTTTTCCGGGGGAGGCCTGGGCTTTTCCCTGAACAAGTACGGCCTGGAGCTTCCGCCGGGAGCGCTGCTTCCGGGCATGAGCCTTTCGGTGCTTTTTGACGGGGAAAAACTGTACTTTGATCCGCCCATTCAGCTTTAGAACCCTCTGAAATCCGCCGTTCCCCGGGATCTGGCGTTCAGGGGTTCATCCGCCTTACCCTGTAAGCCCCTTGCCAGGTATACCAGCTTGTCGATCACCGAAAGGCCTATGACCAGGGCCGCGGCCCGTTCTATGTAGAGTATCCAGCCGGGAAGCCCCATGGGTTTTGCCGCTTCCATAACCAGGAGCACCATGATCGCCGCAATGGCCGTCTTGCCCAGGGGCGTTGTCTGGGGCCGGAGTTTTTTGTGGACCAGAAACAGGATAAACATTACCAGGACATTCAGCAGCAGGCGGCCCATAATAAGCCAGAACAGCCAGGAACTGACCAGCTTAAAGAAAAACAGCGCCCCCGTTAATACCCCCAGCAGCAGGTAGTCGCTGGCCGAATCAAGGATCCTGCCGATATAGGTTTCCAGCCCCCTGGTTCTGGCAATCCGGCCGTCGAGGAAGTCGCTGGCAAAGGTAAGGGCAAAAGCCGCCGCCAGCACCGGCCTTGCCTGGAAACGCTGGGATACCAGGGTCAGAAAGACCAGAAACGGAAGGGTGGTTATCCTGAACAGGGTGATTTTATTGGCGGCGTTAACGCAGGTTTCCCGCTGGCCACCGTTAATTTTATAAAAAAGCCGCCGGTTTTTAACCAGGAATATCAAAACCCCCAGGTGAAAGACCGCCTGGACACCCAGAAACAGCAGCAGAAAAAGAACAGGGAAGCCCCACAGCCGGTAAAAGATAAAGAAAGCGGCGCTTTGAATGACGCAGTATACCAAGAGGGTTTTAATCGCGGATATAACCAGGGGCATAAATTAAGCTTATCGCTTGACAATACCGCTTGTCAAATCGCATACTTCTCCCATGACCCCCGCCGACAAAGTAACAACCCTCCGGATCATCCTGGCCCCCGTTTTTTTTCTTCTCTATAACCTGCATAAATTGATTCCGCCGCTTTTTTCTTCCCCCTCCGCGGCTTTGTGGCTGGTCCCGGCCCTGTGGGTTATTTTTATCGGCGCCGAATTAACCGATATGTGGGACGGCATGATAGCCCGCAGGCGGGGAGAGGTAAGCGATTTTGGCAAACTCTACGATCCCTTTGCGGATACCATTATGCAGATAAGCCTGTTCTTTTGCTTTGTCTGGGACAATCTGCTGCCGGTGATTCCCTTTCTGCTGATTTTGTACCGGGAGTTCGGCATTCTTTTTGTCCGCAACCTGATGCTCCGCCGGGGCATTTCCCTGGGCGCCCGGATGGGGGGCAAAATCAAAACCGTCACCTACATCGCCGCCGGGGCCCTGGCGCTGGCCGCTTCCAGCCTTCAGCGCTTGAGCGGGGCTGTGGATTCATGGGTACCCTGGTATACCCGGTTTTATCTGCCCTGCGCCCGGGCCGCGGTGATTGTCTTTATCATTGCGGTTATCCTGGCCCTCGCCTCCTTTGGCGATTATGTGAAGGTATACCGGGCGGCGGTAAAGGGTAAACCGGCGGAGTAAAGCCGGGCGAAACCTTTAGGCTTTACCCTGGATGGCGATTGCGCCCGCGAAGCGGGCAGTGCCATGGATCTCCTCCGCGCAAGCGGGCTCTTCTGTAACCAGCCCAAAAATCAGGGTAAAGCCTAAAGGCTTTACCGTGGATGGTGATTTTAGGGTACCTTTGTAGTATACTTTCAACCATGAACCTCATGCTGCCAAAGGTAGACTTTGCTTTCAAACTCCTGTTCGGCGACCGGTGCAGTAAAAATATCCTGGCGGATTTCCTGAAGGCCGTCCTCCCCGGACTCGCCGATGAGGAATTCGAGGAATTAACCATCACGGACCCCCAGCTCAAGCGGGAATTCAGCGGCGACAAGCTGGAAATCCTCGACGTAAAACTGCGTACCGGCAGCGGAAGGTCCCTGGATATAGAAATACAGGTTTCCGACATACCGGAAATGCGATCCCGGATAAGCTACTACCTGTCGAACATGGTCACCGAACAGATAGGGATGGGAGAACACTATACCGATCTCAAACAGGCCGTTTCCATCGTCATCACGGATTATGATTTTATCCCCGAATCCGCGCGGTGCCACACGGTATTCCAAATGCTGGAACGGGAGGAATATTTTCCCTTTAACGATCTGATGGAGATCCACGTACTGAATCTGGAGCGGCTGCCGCCGGATGGGGAAGGCAGGCTAATGGACTGGCTGCGTTTTTTTAAAGGCGGAGACGGAAGAGGAGTTTAAGATGGTAACGGAAAAGAACCCCCTGATACACGAAGCGTACTGCAAACTGCAGGTGATGAGCGAAGACGAGGCGAACCGGATGATCTACGAAGCGCGGTTAAAAGCGCAGCGGGACGACTATTCCCGAATGAACGGCGCCCGTCAGAAGGGTCTGCAGGAAGGCATCCAGAAGGGCCGCGAAGAGGGTCGAGAAGAAGGCCGTCAAGAGGGCCAGAAAGAAATAATCCTCCGAATGGCTGAGCATGGAATGACCACCAAAGACATAGCCGCCGTTACGTATTTAAGCGAACAGCACATCAACGACATTCTGGCGGAGTAAAGATTTAGTCATTGACAAAAACGCGGGACGGTGGGATACTGACAGAGCAATGAACCGGGCAGTCCCCTTTGGGTTTCCTTCGCGGACGGACAAAGCTCTTCAAGGTGTGCCGGTTTCCGGCGCCGTTGCTGTTAACGGCCCCGTAACTCCTTATGTAGTAAAGAGTTACCCCCCCCCCCCCCCACATTTGTGTAGTATTTCTTTCCACTTTATCCGCACCCACCACTACCTGTAGCTCCGGAGCCGCCGGGAGCCTTTCCCCGCGGACAAAAGAGGATTCTCCGCATACAGATAACGACTTTCCCTACACAGGGAATAATTCCCCGTACACCGTGAACGGCTCTCTGTATACAGAGAGTGATTCGTCGCGATCAGAGACTGGTTCCCCGTACACAAAGAACGGCTCATTGCGCACAGAGAGTGATTCGTTGCGCGCAGAAAATGGCTCACTGCGCGCAGAAAACAGCTCACCGCGCGCAGAGAGTGATTCGTTGCGTGCAGAAAATGGCTCACTGCGCGCAGAGAATGGCCCACTGCGCGCAGAGAGTGGTCCACTGCGCGCAGAGAGTGGTCCACTGCGCGCAGAAAATGATTCCCTGCGCGCAGAAAATGATTCCCTGCGCGCAGAAAATGGCTCACTGCGCGCAAAAAATGGTTTCCCGCATTCCCCCTTCGGGCGGAAGGTATATATCAGTCAACCATAAGGAGTAAAGAAGATGGCAAAAAGCGGAAAGGACTGGATCCCCGGTCCTGACACGGAATTCGACGCGTTTTTCAAGAAGTACTGCCAGGGGGTCACCCTGAATACCTCGGGCTCCACCCCTCTCTGGACCCACATCCCCGTGACCCGGGTTACGGAACTGAACGGCGGTTACGCCGGCTGGTTCACCGCCTGGAGCAAGCTCAATTCGGCCCATACCTCCGGCGATGTGACGGCAAAGAACGAGGCCCGGGAGGACGGGGAGGGAACTCTCCGGGACTTTAACCGGCAGTACGTCCTCAACGCCCGGGAGGTCACCGACGCCCAGCGCCGGGACATCGGCTGCCCTGTCCACGACCCCACCCACAGCCCCGTCCCCCGGCCGGGGGCCCAGCCCAGGGCGGAAATCCGCTATCTGGGACTGCACCTGCTGGAACTGGTGGGGATCGGGCCCGTGCCGGGGACCATGAGCGAGGAGGAAGCAAAGGCCGAGTTCGGGGTGCGGATCTTCTGGGGCATCCTGGGGGGAGAGCCCACGGCCCGGGACAGGTTCCGTCTCCTCGGGATTCCCCAAAGCGGCTGGGACCTGCCCCACTCCACCTTTACCCACCGGAAGAAGTACCGCTTCGACTTTGACGGCGACAGCGGAAGGACCGTGTACTTCTGCCTGCGGTACGAGAACGAAAAGGGCGGCAAAGAGGGGGAAGGACCCTTCGGGCCGATCTTTTCGGCGATTATTCCGTAAGTGGAAAAGACTGGCCGGCGGGCGTTAAACGCAAAGGAGCGTATATTATATGATAAAGAAACTTTTAATGGCGCTTGTCGCGTTGGTTTTAGCGGCAGTGCTAACGGCGTGCTCCAATCCTTCGGGGGGCGATGACAACGACGACGGCAATGGTGGTGACGAAGGAACCACGTATACTTTCACCACCCCGGTGCAATACCGAGACATGGTTTCCCTGAGCGGGGGCATCATCATCGGGGACAATGCGTATGATGCCAGTGACGGCAATACCTTGTTCCCCAGCGGGCGGAATGTAACGGTAAGTCCTTTTTCCATAGCAAAATACGAGACGACCTACGAGTTATGGTACGAGGTAAGAACTTGGGCGGCCGGTAACGGATATACCTTTGCCAATCCGGGCAGTGAAGGGTATGACGGAGTAGCGGGGGCGGCCCCCACCGCGGCAAAGAATGAGCCGGTAACCTGCATCAGCTGGCGGGACGCGATCGTATGGTGCAACGCCTACAGCCAGATGGCCGGTAAAACGCCGGTATATTACACCGATACCGGCTATGCCACGGTACTGAGGATTTCCACGGATGCCGCCGGAACCGATACAGCCGCGGACAAGGCGGTGATGAAGCCGGGGGCTAACGGTTACCGTCTGCCTACCGAGGCGGAATGGGAGTATGCGGGTCGAGGCGGGGGGACGCCTTCGGCTATCGGGGCTTTCGCGAATAAATGGGCGGGAACCAATACCGAAGGCGATCTGGGGAATTACGCATGGTATAGCGTTAACTCATCCGATGTGGGAAGCGGCCATGCGGATTATGGTACCCATGCGGCGGGGACCAAGACAGCAAACAACGCAGAGCTATACGACATGAGCGGAAACGTGTATGAATTGTGCTGGAATTGGCACGATGCGGTAAATGCGGGACCGGTGACCAATCCCACAGGTCCCACGTCGGGTACGCGCCGGGTAGCCCGGGGTGGCAGTTGGGACTTCATTGCGGTCTTCTGCGCGCTCGCCTCCCGGAACAACACTTTCCCCAGGAGTTATAGCAGTAATATTGGGTTCCGGCTGGTTACGTGCCCCTGAGTTCTGATGAAATCCGACGTCCTTGTCGGATTTCATCATAAACTTTGCCTGTGGCGAACTCCACCCCGATCGCCGTTAGCGGACGCACCGCCATCCGTATAGGGGCGGGTTTGTTGGCGGGCGGCAATGCGGAAGTGCGCCCCTCCCTTCCTGGGTAACGTAAAGGCGCCGGGCAGTCCCATCACGTTTACTTTTTCAGAATTTAAGGGTATTCTTAAAACAGGAACTAACCATCAGGAGGAAAACATGGAATTGCACTATACCTATTGGAAAGATGAAGGATGGTATGTGGGTCATCTGGACGATTATCCTGATTATAACACGCAGGGCGAAACCCTCGAAGAATTCGAAGACATGCTGCGTTCACTCTATGGGGATATAAAAACCTGCGATTTCTCCTTTATCCACCATCATGGAAAATTGAAAATCGCGTGAAAAGAACGGATCTTGTTAAAAAAATCACGGAACTTGGCGCAGTACTTGTGCGGCACGGCGCAAAACACGACTGGTATTTTAAGAGGGAAACCAATACCGGACAAGCCATCCCAAGACATAACGAACTAAAAGAAACCACCGCCAGGCTCATTATTAAAGCGTTTTTGAAATAGCAGCTATCCTTAAGGCAAAGAATGTTCCCGGCCTTGTTTCCAAAAAACGCCGTTCCGGCGCAATGTGAAACTCCGGCGTCCCGCCGGGGTTTCACGCCCCCTCCTTCGGTCCTTCGGGAGGGGTTTTTTGTCGGCGTCCGCCTTTACTGTTCCTTGCCTTGACCGGAACTTTCCAACAAGTTATGCTTACAGCAAGTTATATACACTTTTTGGAGGAAATGGATATGAAAAAAGTTTTATTGATGGGGGCGGTTCTGGCGGCGCTGGTTTCCTGCGGCGGCGGCAGCGGACAAACCCCGCCTGCCCGGCAGGAAAGTTCCGGCATTACCGTCCGGCTGTTAACCGATGCCAGCGGCATCGACGACAAGTCCTTTAACGCCGCCGCCTGGCGGGGTATTCTTCAATACTACGGGGATACCTGGGACAATGCCGCGGGCCGGGGGATCTCCTACGACGTGGTCACCGCCCAGTCCCAGGACATGTATATCCCCAACATACAGCAGGCTACCGACGAAGGCTACGATCTTATCATTACCACGGGCTTTACCTTTGCCGACGCCCTGACCGAAGTGGCGGCCAAAAACCCCGATCAGCACTACATGATCGTCGACGTGGACTGGGTGGGGCTTCCCAACGTTCTCCAGGCTGTCTTTGCGGAACACGAAGGCTCCTACCTGGTGGGGGTTGCCGCCGCCCTTAAGGCTGCGGAAGACGGTATTCAGAACCCCCGGTTCGGCTTTATCGGCGGTATTGCCGGCGCCACCATCACCAAGTTTGAAGTAGGCTTCTATCAGGGGGTGCTTTCGGTGATGCCCGGCGCCCGGATCGACGACTACTATGTGGGAAGCTGGGACGATCCCGCTTCCGCCAAATCCCAGGCCAAAAACTGGTACGATTCCGGGGTGTACGCGATTTATTCCGCCGCGGGGGCTTCCGGCAACGGTACCATCGCCCAGGCCAAGGAATACCGGGCCCAGGGTAAAAATGTCTGGGCCATCGGGGTCGATTCGGATCAGCACGCCGAAGGGCTTTACAACTCCACGGACTCCGCGGTGTTAACTTCTATGCTCAAACGGGTTGAGTCCTCTACCCTGTATGCCCTGAATACGATACAGAACGGTTCCTTTAGGGGCGAAACCATCACCTTCGATCTTAAGGCCGAGGGCGTGGGCTATGCCGAAACAAATCCCGAGCTTTCCCCCTCCATCAAGGCGCGGCTCGAGGACGTTAAGAAACAGATTGTGGCGGGAACGATTACCATTGCCGCCACCAACGCGGATGCCCAAAAGCTTCCCGGGTTTCCCCAGAACCTGAAGGCAGAAGACGACTAAAGAGTAAGCTTAATAAGGAGGTTTGCCGTGCCCTCTCCCGCGATTGAAATGATTGGGATTACCAAGATTTTTCCCGGGGTCGTTGCCAACGACGGGGTTAATCTGGAAGTTGCCGAGGGCGAAATCCACGCCCTGCTGGGAGAAAACGGGGCCGGCAAATCGACCCTTATGTCCATCCTGTTCGGCCTCTATGAAAGCGACGGGGGGATTATCAAAATCCGGGGCAGGGAGGTCCGCATCAGGGGGCCTAACGATGCGACCGTCCTGGGTATCGGCATGGTCCACCAGCACTTTAAGCTGGTCCACAATTTTACCATCACCGAAAACATCATCCTGGGGCTGGAGCCGAAAAACCGGCTGGGGAACCTGGACATAAAAACCGCCGAAGAAAAGGTGGTCCGCCTTTCCGAAACCTACGGCCTGGCGGTGGACCCGAAGGCAAAAATAGAGAACATCACCGTGGGGATGCAGCAGAGGGTGGAGATCCTGAAGATCCTCTACCGCAGCGCGGATATCCTTATCTTTGACGAACCGACGGCGGTACTGACCCCCCAGGAGGTAGACGAGCTTTTGGCTATCTTTAACCGCCTTAAGGCTGAGGGGAAAACCATCATCCTGATTACCCATAAATTGCGGGAGATCAAGGCCGCTGCGGACCGCTGTACGGTTCTGCGCCGGGGAAAATGCGCCGGCACCGTCATGGTGAAGGACACGGACGAACGGAAACTTGCCGAGATGATGGTCGGCCGGGCGGTGAACTTCAGGATCGAAAAAAAGCCCCCCTCCCCCGGGGAGGTGATCCTCAAAATCGAGGATTTGACCGTTATCGGCTCCAAGGGGACCCCCGCGGTGAACGGCCTTTCACTGGAGGTCCGGGCGGGGGAAATTGTCGGTGTCGCGGGGGTGGACGGCAACGGCCAGTCGGAACTGGTTGCGGCCATTTCCGGGCTGCTGCCGGTTAAATCGGGCCGGGTGCTTTTAAAAGACCGGGACATTTCCCGGGAGAGCATCCGCCGCCGCAACGAAGGGGGAATGGGACTGGTTCCCGAGGACCGGCATAAACACGGCCTTATCCTTGCTTTCCGGCTGGACGAAAACCTGGTCCTTAAAAGCTACCGGAAGTCCCCCTATTCAAGCCGCTTTGGGTTTTTGCGGTTCTCCCGGATTGCCGATCACGCCAAAACCCTGATCGGTGAATTTGACATCCGGGCGGGAAACGGCCCGGCTACTTCCGCGGGGGGCATGTCCGGGGGGAACCAGCAGAAGGCGGTTATCGCCAGGGAAATCGATCTTTCCCCGGATCTGCTTATCGTGTCCCAGCCCACCCGGGGCCTTGACGTGGGTGCCATCGAATATATTCACCGCCGGATTGTGGAAGAGCGGGACAAGGGCCGGGCGGTACTGCTGGTGTCCTTTGAACTGGACGAAATTATGGCCCTCTGCGACCGCATTGCCGCGGTCTCCAAGGGCCGGGTGGTGGGAGTTGTTCCCGCGGAAACGGCGGATGAACGGCAAATTGGCGCGATGATGGCGGGGGTAGAAGCATGAAACAACAAAGGGCCGGATTCCGCCCGGCGGAGATGTTCCGGGACAGGATCCTGGAAACCCTGACCCGCTCCGACGGCATGGTATCGGTGGTGGTGGTTCTGTTGGGATTTCTGGTAGCCACGATCCTTATCGCGGCGGTGGGCCGGAATCCCGGGGGAATGTATTCGGCCATTGTTCAGGTGGTAACGGGCCTGGACCTGCGGCGCTTTACCTGGAACGTGCGGTACATCGGGGAATGGTTTGTCATGTCCATGCCCCTGATCCTCTGCGGATTTTCCATGGGCTTTGCCGCCAGGACCGGGCTTTTTAACATCGGCGCCGAGGGACAGTATATTGCGGGAATTACCGCGGCCCAGCTGGTGGGAGCTTTTTTCCCCCCAGTGCCGGTCCTGCACTGGGTAACGGCGGTGCTGGCCGCCCTGGCCGCGGGCGCGGTCTGGGGCGGCGTTGTGGGCTGGTTCAAGGCGCGGTTCAGCGTTTCCGAAGTGGTAGCCACGATCATGATGAATTACATCGCCCTCTACGGTTCCCGGCTGATTACGCTGAACATGCCCGGCGCCAACACCTACCGCATACCGGACTTTCCAAAAACGGCGCTGCTCCGCAGTCCCCTGCTGGAAAGCGTTACCAACGGTTCCCGGCTTAACTACGGGTTCTGGTTTACTATCCTGGCGGTTTTCTTTTACTGGATCGTCATGGGGAAAACCCGGCTGGGGTATTCCCTGCGGGCCACGGGGTTCAACAAAAACGCCGCCAGATACGGCGGCATCAGCGTTAACACCAGCATCACCGCGAGCATGGCGGTGTCCGGCGCGTTCGCCGCCCTGGCGGGGGCTATTATCGCCCTGGGCTCCTTTAGTTACGGCCGGGTGCTGGCAACCCAGGACGGGTACGGCTTCGACGGCATTGCCGTGGCCCTGGTGGGGAACAGTACCGCCTGGGGCACCGCCCTGGCGGGACTGCTCTTCGGCATGCTTAAATCCGCCCAGCCCCTGATGCAGTCCCGGCAGATCCCCAAGGAAATTACCTCCATCATCATGGGCTTGGTGGTGGTGTTTATCTCGCTCCGGGCGGGGGTGCGGCTTGTCCTGGACTGGCAGATGAAGGAAAAAGTCCGGAAGGCGTCCGTTCCGGCGGCGTCCGCTTCCCCGGCAACGGGGGAAGCCTCGGCTAAGGAAGCCGCCACAGGATCGGGGGGTGTGACATGACGGAATTTTTCGGCGCCCTGGGGGGGATGCTTCCTTCTATTCTGATGATTGTGGCGCCCATCCTTATCGCCGCCATAGGCGGCATGATATGCGAACGGGCCGGGGTGGTAAACATCGCCCTGGAAGGGTTGATGGCCTTTGGGGCCATGGCCGCCGCCACCAGCCACAAACTGCTGGAAACCGTTTTTCTTGCCGGCGGCTGGGAAAACAGCCGGATAGGCCTGGTCTCCATCCCCGCGGCGCTGCTGATTGCCGCCCTGGTGGGGGGGATTTTTTCGCTCATCCACGCTTTTGCTTCCATCACCCTGAAGGCGGATCAGGTGATCTCCGGTACGGGCCTTAATCTTCTGTCCACCGGGGTAACGGTATTCCTCTGCCAGATTATTTTCCGCCAGGAACGGTCCGAGCCGTTCAAAATGGGGATGATGCCGATGGGGGGAATATATCCCACCGCCTGGATAGCCCTGGCGGCGTTGCTGGTTTCCTGGTACGTCCTTTACAAGCGGCCCTGCGGCCTGCGGCTCCGGGCCTGTGGGGAACACCCCCAGGCGGCGGCTTCCGCGGGGATCGACGTGATCCGCTTCCGGTACGCCGCCGTGCTGATTTCCGGGCTGCTGGCGGGACTTGCCGGCGGCTGCCTGGTCCTTACCCAGACGATTCAGTACACGGTAACCACCATTAACGGCAAGGGCTTTATCGCCCTGGCCGCGGTCTCCTTCGGGCGCTGGCTGCCCCTGGGGGTCCTCGGTTCCTCCCTCCTGTTCGGAACCTCCGCGGCCCTGGCGGTGTACATCATCAACATCGCGTCGCTGAAATTCCTGCCCCCGGAATTCTTTAATATGCTGCCCTACGTTATTACCCTGGTTACCCTGGTGTTCTTTAGCGGCAAGGATTACGCTCCCAGGGCTTCGGGACAGCCCTACGAGAAGGGGTAGGGCGCGGTAAAAAGCCCGCCCCCCGCGGCAAACAGCTGGCCCGCGGGTGTACACCATTCCTTCCGCGGCCATTTAACGTGAGGCAATGCGACGCCTTGACCAGTTCCCTCCGGCGGACTACAGTGATAAGAAATGTTTACCCTTCATCCCTGTGCCGCGGGATGCGGTAGAACGGCTATTTCCGGTTCCCATCTGTGCGCTGTTCACGCCGCATCGGCACAAGACGAAGCCCGACGCATAGGGACTTATATTCTGGAACACACGATCATCAAGGATATAAACGCGCCGGGGCTTAACTTTGTCAGCACGGATTTTTCTAACCGCACGTTTTACGGCTGTAATTTTATGGGATCGTCCTTTTCCATGTGCCTCTTTACCGGTTCCCTGATGAGGATGTGCTTTTTTGATTTTGCCCGGTTTACCAACTGCGATTTTTCCAGGGGGGATCTGCAGTTTCTCTCCTTTGCCGGTTCCGCCATCAAGAACTGTACCTTTGAAAATTCCGAACTTATCCACCTTAATTACGGGGGGGCGGCCATCACCGACGTGACCTTTAACAATTCAAACCTGTACAATTCCCGGTTTATCGAAGCGGAACTATCCTCCAGTGATTTTATCGACTGCAACCTGAAAAAAGTTTTTTTCCTCAACGCAAAGCAGGAAAACCTTAACTTTAAATCCTCCAACACCGCCGAAGCGGTTTTTGAACAGGAGGAAGCGTGAAGGTCTTTATCCATTACTGCCCCTACGGCTTCAGCAACTGCTATATCATCGGTACGGACATAGAAGACGGGGATTCTCCCAGGGACGCGGTGGTGGTGGATCCGGGAAGCATGGAAGAACCCATGCTGCACTTTATCGAACAGCACGACTACAAACTGCGGGGGGTCCTGATAACCCACGATCATCTGAAACATGTACATGGCTTAAGGACCCTTAAGCGGATCTACGACGTGGACGTTTATGCGGTTAATCCCCTGGTGAGGGAATACAAAACCCGGGTTGTCCGGGACGGGGATGTTCTTACCCTGGGAGGAATTACCGTCACGGTCATTACCATACCGGGCCATTCGGCGGATTCCGCGGTGTACAGGATTAACCAGACCCTTCTGACCGGCGATACCATTACCGCGGGCCTTTTGGGAAGCACCATCAGCAGCTACGGAAGAACCAAGCTGATGTCCGCGTTACGGAGTAAAATCCTTTCCCTGCCGGGAACTTTTATCCTGCTTCCCGGACACGGCCCCCCTACAACCCTGGAGGCGGAACGGCGCTATAATGCGGGGATAAAGGCCTACGAGCAAAACAAGATCAAAAGGCCCCGGTTCAGGCTGGATTTCTACTAAAGGCCTTTATGCTAAAGGGCGATGATGTCCCGGGCAATAAGCTGGGCGATTTTGTACTTTCGTTCCAGGGTCAATTCACCGCTTTCCCGCAGAAAGGTTTCAAGTTCCGCCGCGAAGGATTCCGGCAGGGCGGGCAGTTCCACAACCTGCCGGTAATAGGCCTTGTGGGAAGGCTCAAAGCGCCGGTTAATGCAGAAGAGGGCAAGGCACGCGCTTTTGATAAACAGGGCCGATGAAATCAAATAATGAAATTCGTCGTCGTTGATCAGCGCCGCCCCAAGATCGCTTAGGTAATGCTCCATCTTGGACTGGCTTGCGTCCCGCATCCGGATCCAGAAACCATCATCCAGCTCAAGGAGTCTTTTCCGGATATCCTTTACCCATCCGGTCCTGGAAAAAAGAACATCCCCCTGGGCCAGGCGGTAATATCCGTAGGTGCCCGAATCTTTGATAAGCCACAGGGAATCGTGCTTTGATTCTGCGATGCTTACCAGCTCTTCGATTTTGCCGGCGGATTTGAATTCCAGGCGGACAGGAAGAGAACCGACCAGAAAACGATCCTTGTTGCCCTGGTTGGAGGTTTCAAAAGCCGCGGCGTCGGAACCGTAAATGTCCCAGCGTTTTTCCGGGGGGGGAACTTCCCCGTTATGGTAGACATCAAGGATCAGGGCAAAGTAGGGGTTAAGCGTATCGGAATCCGCGGCTTCGTTCAACGAGATACATTCAACCTGGGGCCACTGCGAAAGGATAGACACAAACCGGTCGGAAAGTTTTTTGGTCTTATACTTCATGATGCATCCAGTGTATCATGACCGGAGAGCTATGGAAACCGCCGTGAAAGACAGTCCGGAACATTCCCTTTATCTGGCGGTTCTGGTTCCGCACCGGGACTGCCTGCCCCTGCTGGACGAGTATCGCCGGGCCCTCTTTGCCGCGGGCCTGGCGGGGGCCTGGTCCTTCCCCCCGGTTGCGCCCATCGCTTTGTTACGGGCCCCCCTTCCGGCGGGGACCTTAAAGGCCCTGGCCGCGGAACTGCGGAGACTGCTGGGAAACCGGAAGATCGTTCCGGGCCCCGCCGCGGAATGTGTGGCGCCGGGGAAAACCGGCGGAGCAGGCGGACTCCGGCTTTTCGGCCCTGTCCTGGACCTGCCGCGGTTGCCGCCGGCGGAAGAAACGCTTTTCTCCTGGGAAAAGCCGGTCCTTGCGCCGGCGGTCCTGGACCCCCGGGAAGGGGTCCCGGACAACCGTATTTCGCCGCCTGCCCTGTCCTTCAGGGCCGCCGCCCTGGCGAACCTTGTTCTTAGGCCCGCTTCCTGCGGCGAAGCGGGATATTCTTTTGCCTGGGAAACGGGTCCCCTTTTCTGGCTGCCCAAAACAGCCGCGGCGCCTCATGGTCATTCGGCGCCGCGCCCTGCGGACCATATTCTTCGTGCCCCGGACGCCGGACAAACAGGAAAAGGCCGTGGCTGACGCCGCTCCGTTCCGCTCCGCATTTCGCGCCGCCGCCGCCACCGGCAGGCTGCTCCTTGACGTGAAGGCCGTACCGGGGGCCTCAAAGACGGAAATAGCCGGCGTCAGGGACGGCAGGCTCCGTATCCGCGTTGCCGCGGCGGCGGAAGACGGCAAGGCCAACGCCGAACTGATCGCTTTTTTGGCAAAAGCCCTGGGCTGCGCTAAAAAAGATGTTGTCCTTTACAGCGGGGAAAAGTCCCGGTTAAAGACCCTGGCCTTGCCGCCGCGGTTGAAGGAGCGGGCGGAAATGCTTGCGGCCTGCGGCCCCCACGCAGAAACGTGAAGAAATGTTAGCTAATCCTTGCAAAACAAAAGGTGAGCGATGAAAATCCTTTTTTCTGTCTTGCTGAGTAGTATTTTTCTTTTATTATTATTGCAGCAGATTTTGTTATATCAATTATTTTATTGATAATAAATATAATTCCGTTGTTATTACAATTACATATAAAAAATGGGGAAATTTATAAATTAAATAATCAGATCGAAAATGTTGATATGTTTTTAAATATTAGACTTGTTCGATAACCCCATTAAATACACAGTTCAAAATTAATAATACCGCAGATGAGAGTCATTCTCAGCAAATGTCTTCTGAGATGATTCCGGTACGGATATGCCGTGA
>JAISBN010000156.1 GCA_031266175.1 Treponema sp.
GTATCTTGAAGCATATTATAACCGGATTCGTATACATTCGGTACTTGACTATGTGGCGCCTGATGTGTTTAACTCAGGGCAAGCCGCTTAATCGTGTCTACCTAACGGGGTAAAGTCCAACCTGGGCCAGCCCTACCGAACAGGCGGTAATCGCCACATCTACTCCATGGTTATCTGTCTGAGCCGCTATTATGTCTTTAAGGGATTCCTGCCGGGAATTAATAATAACAAGTTCAGGAACAACCGACTTTGCCATTTTGATCCGGTTTTCGTTAACTTCAATCATGAAAACTTTTTCAGCGCCCTTACGAATGGCCAAAGCCGCATGCATAGTGCCGATAAACCCGGAACCGAAAACCGCCACTATATCTCCTTTGGCAATATTAAGATAAGACTGAGCGTTAACAATACAGGCAATGGGTTCCGCCAATACAGCTTCAAGAGACGAAAGGTTCTCGGGTACTTTGGTCAGATGATTCCGCGCAAAGACTTCTTGGGGGATTTCCATATACTCGGCAAAGGTCCCGTCAAAATCAAAGCCTATGGTTTTAAGATTATCACATAAATTGGTATACCCTTTTTTACAATAACAACAAGTTCCACAACCTAACGCTGGGGCAATTTGGACCCTATCCCCTATTTTAAATCCTTTAATATCTTTGCCAACTTCTACAAAAGTACCAATTACTTCATGTCCAATAATACGGGGGGCTTTTATTTTTGAGGAACCAAAACGAAAAGCCCGGATATCAGTTCCGCAAACGGAGGAGGCCTCAATTTTTATTACCCCCGTGTCGTCTTTCGCCTTTGGTTCAGAAACATCTTCTAATTTTAGGCTGCCGATGCCTTTATACACAAATGCTAACATATAACCCCAAATACCACTTAGTGTGGTGTAATTATGTTATGTGATGAATTACCCATTGTCAACTATTTTTTTTATTTTTTTACAATTTTTATCAAAATATCCTTGACAAATGTTATTTTCATTGTTATTATGTAAAAGAATTAACAAAATTGGAGGTTGTTATGGAAAAGATCGATACCCGGCGGGAAAAGATACTATCATCTCTCAAAACCAACAATGTCCTGAGTATTACGACATTGGCGGATATACTCAAGGTTTCAACAATGACTATCCGGAGAGATCTTGAATTTCTTGCTGGGCAGGGAATGGTCCAATTTTACCACGGGGGAGCTGTTATTAATCCCCAGTTTCTTGAAAAAGACACAAGCCCAAACAATTACTATCTTCAACAGCAGACCATGCTCCACAGGGAAGAAAAAACACTTATCGCCAAAAAAGCCACAGAACTGCTGCTTCTCCAGGAAACCATTATGCTGGATTCGGGAACTTCCATTTATTATCTGGCAAAAGAACTGCCGGACAACCACAGTTTAACGGTCATTTCCTGGTCCCTTAACGTAATAGAAGAACTGATCCGCAAGCCGCAGAACAAAATCCTGGTCCAGGGGGGCATTTACCACCAGGAAACCCAGATGTTTGAAAACACCCAGGGCCTGGATACTATCAAAAACAGCCGCGCTTCCAGGGTCTTTATTTCCGCGGGAGGGTTCCACATAAACCTGGGAATCACTACGCCCTTTCATTATGAGGTAGAAACCAAACGGGCCGCCATCAAGTACAGCATGACCAGTGTTTTGCTGATAGACTCATCCAAATTCGGAAAAGTTTGTTCCGCCCACATGACGGATATCGGCGATTTCAGGACAATCATTACCGATTCGGGCATAAGCCCCGAGTACGAGGACCATATCCGTTCCGCCGGGCTGGAACTAATTATCGCCTAAAAAACGCGCCGCCCGGACAGCGGCGCAATTCCGCCTTAATCCATGTAATAGCCGCCGTTGATATTGACGTTTTCGCCGTTGATAAAACCCGCTTCGCCGGAAGCGAGGAACATCATAAGATGGGACATGTCCTCCACCGTTCCCAGCCGGCGGACAGGTATTTTTTCCGCCGCGTCTTTTTTCCTGCCCTCATCCCAGTAGGCCATAAGCTTGGTCATCACCGCATGGGGGGCGATGCTGTTACAGGTAACGCCGAAGGGTCCCAGCTGGTAGGCCACGGAGCGGGTGAGGCTGAGGAGCGCTCCCTTGGAAGCGCCGTAGACATAGGTGGTGGAATGATCCCCCATCTTGCCGCAGATTGACGATACGTTGATGATCCTGCCGTATTTCTGTTTTTTCATGACCGGGGTTACCGCCCGGATAGCATAGAGGGCGCCCATCACATTGATACCGATGGTGGCGTCCAAAAGCTCGTCGGTGGTTTCCTCAATGGTAAAATTCTTTAGTATCCCCGCGTTGTTGACCAGAATGTCGATGCGGCCAAAGGTCTCAACCGTTTTGTTGACCATGGCCTCTACCTGCCGGCGGTCACGGACATCGCAGCTAAGGGCCAGGTATTCCGCTCCCCCTTGAGCCAGGACCTTTCCCCCTTCCCGCAGAGCTTCATCGTCCACGTCGGAAATAACTACTTTGCCTCCCTCCTTTGCTATATCCAGGGCAAGCTGAAAGCCTATGCCCTGGGCCGATCCGGTAACTAAAGCCACCTTGTCTGTAAATCTGTCTGCACGCATACATCCTCCAAAATATAATTCCGCCTTCGATACGGAAGCGCTTAACGTTCAGGAATAGTCTGGACCACCAGCGCCACCCTGGTTCCCGCCCCGTTTTCCACGGGCTTTACCTGGTAGAGATAGGCTCCGCTTTTAATTTCCGCAATTCCCCCGCCGATACTGGCATTGGCGGGATCAGTGTAATGATCCTTAAGGGCATTGATCTTTTCCCGGAGCTCTTCCGCGGTCCCGGCAAAAGGATAGGCCCGGGAGAACAGCGGCGCGTTGGCGTACACGTCGGACGCGAAGGTATTGTAATCGTACATTACATACCCTTCGGCGGCGCCGCCGGAAGCAAAGGCGGCAATGGGGGGAGCGGCGGCGATGGCCTCTTCTGGGAATGAATCAATAACCTTGCGCCGGATTGTGTCCGCATACTCGCCGGTCATTTCTATATCCACCTGGATAAGGTTGCTTACTTCGCTGAAATAATTTACCACCCGGACCTTTCTGCCCTTAACAACGCCGCTGAGTTCCAGCACTCCCACACCGTTGTTATCCGGCAGCAGGGAATTTTCCAGCAAACCAAGATAATGGAGCCTGATGTCGTCCACCGCCGCCATGGTAGCGTAAACCTTTTTAGAACCGCCGGATTTTGAAAGCGGCTTGCCTTCTTCGTCGTTCTTCATGGATCGATCCCCTTGCCGATTTCTCCTCAGGGCGTCAGCACCACTTTGGCATAACGCATATCCATAACGCCCTGGTACCCTTCCATCCATTGCTCCATGGGAAGTACGGTGATCATCTTCGCAAAATCCCCGCTCCGGGCGGAAAGAAGCTTTACCGCTTCTTTAACGTGGCCGGGAGTGGAATCCGACGTTCCGTACAGTATCAGTTCGTTATAGTGGATCATCCTGCTGGACAGGGAGAGTTTTTCATGTTCCGGGGGAAGGCTGGCGAAGTAAGATACATAACCGCCTTTGCGGGCATAGGAAGGGGCGGCTTCCTGCACCGCCCGGACCGGCGCGGCGATAACCACCAGTTCAAAACCCAGGCCGCCGGAAAGCTCTTTGTGATTTTTCTCCAGTTCCTCCGGGAGCGTCACGGTAAATCCCAGATCCCTGGCAATGTCCGCCTTATGGCCGGGGAAATCGCTGGTAACAATGTTTTTAACCCCGGCGTTCCTGAGGGCAATGGAGTGAAGCAGCCCGATGGCGCCAAGGCCGATAACCACCGCATGCTCCATCCGGTCCACCGGAGCGCGGGAAAGGCCGTTAATAACGCAGCTTAAGGGTTCGGCAATAGCCGCCACCGGGGCGGGAATGTCGTCAGGGCAGCGGACCAGGTGGCCGCCGGTAACGGCATCCGAAGGCAGGCTCATGTATTCCGCCATGGCGCCGGGAATCTGAAAGCCAATGGACCGGGGGCTGGCGCAGAGATTGCGCTTTCCGGTTCCGCAGTAGTAACACCCGCCGCAGCCGATGGTAGGGGCCATCACCACCCGTTCGCCTTTTTTGAACTCCGGCGTTTTGCTTTCCTCTACGCGGCCGGCAAATTCATGGCCCACCGTCTGCGGATGGGTCAGCCGGGTATTGCCGGCATTGTACGCTTTTATATCGGTACCGCAGACGGAAAAAGCTTCCATTTTGATAAGAACGCCCCCGGCTTCACATTGGGGGATTTCAGCATCCGTTTCCAGCCGGACGTCTTTGACGCCGTGCCATACGATCCTCTTCATCATTCTTCTCCTGTTTCATTCGTCCCCGGGTTTAATTCCCCGCTCCGCGCGCCCCGGCGGCGTCCTGCGGCGAAAATTGATTCGCCTACGCTTCGTTCCAGTAACTATCCAGGGCTTCAATGGCCCGTTTATAGCTTTGATATTTGCGGGTATACACATCGAACAGTCCGGGATTTGGGTCCGTCCGGCCCGTTACCCGGACCATCTTTTTCGCCGCCTCGGGCAGTCCCGGACAGGCGCCGGCAAGGACCGCGGCGCACATGGCCGCCCCCAGGGTTCCCAATTCGGTGGCCGCGGTAACCTCGACAGGCTTTTGCAGGACATCGGCAAACATCTGCCGCCAGACACCGCTCTTGGCCGCGCCGCCGGCCATGCGGACAATTTCGGGAACCCTGCCGTAGGAAGCCATCTTTTCGATATGGTACCGGTGGGTAAAACAAATTCCCTCAAAGAAGGCGCGGATCACCTCCGCCCTGGTATGGCTTCCTTCCAGTCCCAGGAGGGTCCCGGTCGCCTTAAAGTTTACATTGCTGCCGTAGAGGAAAGGAAGGAAAATAATCCGGGAGGCGTCGGGCTTAACGGAAGCCGCCGCTTCGTCGCAGAGGGCATACACCTCTTTCCCCGCCTGCTTTGCCAAACCCCTCTCCGCTTCCATAAAGCGTTCCACAAACCATTCCAGGTTGATGGCACCGGTGGCGCTGCCTTCCAGCATCAGATAGTACCCCTCGATGGCGTATACGGTGGTGGAAAAAAAATCCTCGCTTACCAGGGGCGTCCGGGAAATAAACTGGTTGTTGGCCCAGGAACCGGCTATCACGTTCATGAGGGATTCATCGGTAAGCCCCGTGGCAAGTCCCGCGGAATCAATGTCGTAGCAGCCCGCCGCCACGGGGGTTCCCGCCTTCAGGCCCGTTTCCGCCGCGGCGGCCGCGGTGACGGCCCCGCAGGGATCGGCGGCATAGCGCAGGGGGGGGAGTTTTTCCGCCAGAAAACCAAGGCCGGCCATGTCCAGCATCGCGGGGTCTATTCTCCTGTCCCGGGTATTGATAAGGCCGCTGCCGGAGGCGTCGGAATATTCCAGGAACGCCTCTCCGGTCAGGCGGAGCCGGATAAAATCCTTGGGGTTAAGAATCCATTTAGTCTTATCCAGCGCCTCCCGCTCGTTGTCCCGCAGCCACGCCATCACGCAGAGGGAATGGGCGGGCCAAATGGCCTGCATGTTCATGGGATGGATCCGGCTGAAGGAGCCGTCGTTCTTCCACCGTTCCACATAGGAAGCGGCCCGGTTGTCGGTACTCTGAATGGCCGGCCTGGTTCCCCTGCCGTTTTTGTCCACCAGGTGGGCGCCGTTGCCGTGGCCGGTCAGGGAAACGGCGGCAATGCCGTCCGCGGAAATGCCGTATTTTTCCGCCGCGGCCTTTACCGCCCCGGTTATGGCGGCTTTGGAAGATTCCCAGACCCCTTCCAGATCCCGCTCGTACCACCCCGTTTTGGGGGAGGTATTGTCTACCTTGACGGAACAAACTCCCTTTTCCCCGCCCTGCATGTCGAACACGCCGGCCTTGATCACGGTGGAACCGTAATCAATTCCCAGAACAAATTCCCCCATAAACCGCTCCTTTCAATACAATCCGCCGCCGCCAGCCTTCGGCTACCGGGACATCATGCCCCCGGTAATGTCAAAGACCGCCCCGGTAGAATAGGAGGCGGCGTCGCTGGCCAGAAAAGCCACCATCTCCCCTACTTCCGATACTTCCTCAAGACGCCCCAAAAGAAGATTTTGGTTGTAGTTCTTGACTGCCTCTTCATCGGTCAGGGTAACCGCGGTTAATTCCGTCAAAAGCATGCCGGGGCAAACGGTGTTGACAAAGATATTGTACCTTGCCACTTCCTTTGCCAGGGAAATGCCGAAGGACACCACCGCCCCCTTGGAAGCGGAATAATGGGTCTTGCCGTTTTTGGAACCGTTAAACGCGGCCTGGGAAGCGATGTTAATGATCCGCCCCCCGCAGCCCCGGGGGATGGCCCGTTTTAAAAATTCCCGGCAGCACAGGAACATGCTGTCCACATTAACGGCCATGCAGTCTTTCCATGACTTAAAATCGGAATCCACTATATTGACATGGGGACATATCCCCGCGTTATTTACCAAAACAGTCACCGGTCCGTCAAAGGCTTTTTCCGCGGCGTCAAACAAACCGGGGACCTCTTCCTCTTTGGTTACGTCCGCCCGGAAGATAACGGAACGTACTCCGGGATTCTGCGTCAGTTCTTCACAGACGGCCCGGGCTTTTTCCTCGCTCCCTTCATGGGCATAGTTAACCAGTACATCCAATCCCTCCCGGGCAAGCACCCGGGCGATACCGGCCCCCAGTCCCCGGGACGCCCCGGTAACGATCGCTTTCTTTCCTTCCAGATTCAGGTTCATGATCTTTCCTTAACGCCATAACAAAGGGTCTCTAAAAACCGGGGCCCGGCTCCGCGAGGGGGCCCGCCCGGGTCAGGCGGGCCCCCGGATAGATCAGGCGGAGCCCCGCCCGGTTATATAATCGCCCTAGCGGTTGTATAAGCTTGTCCGGATGTCGGGCATAACCGCGGCTTTGAAGTACTGTACATTGGCCTGGGTGATGGCAAAGGCGGTGTTGTACATATTCTCGGGGATCGCGGTGATCCCGGCGGCGGTGTTGTCGCTGGAAATGGGCACGTTCTTGAGCCCGCCGTTGTTCCAGTCTTCCATAAGCAGGATCGCCAGGTATTCCTGTCCGGCGGTCTTGTTACAGAGGGTGGCGGCGATATAGCCCTTTTCAACGTAATCCAGGGTAGAAGGCTCCCGGTCATGGACGACGATGGTAATCTGCCCCGCGGGCACGTTGAGTTCTTCCATGGCCTGGGAAATTCCGGTCCCGGAGGAAGAGTCAAGGCCGATGATCCCCAGATTGGACCGGCTGCCGTAGGTATTGATAAGTGATTTACCCGCTTCAATGGCGGCGGCGGTATCCGCCTTGTCGTCTACATTGCCGACAATCTGCCAGCCGGGCTCATTTTCCCGGAGGTAGTCTTCCACGCCCTGCCGCTTGGCGTCGGTGTTGGAAGCGCCCCAGTTCCCCATGAGTACCAGGCTGCCGGTCCTGCCGGCGTGCCTAACCAGTTCCCGGGCGGTATCCCGTCCGCAGGCATAGTTGTCCAGGCCGATATAACCCAGCGCGCCGCCGATGTCGTCCCTGGTTTCGCCCAGCCGGGTTTCGGTGACAAATACGGGGATCCCCTGGGCTATAGCCTGCCGGACCGCGTCCAGCGGAGCGGCGTCCCAGAGCCGGGTGATGATCCCCGCGGGCTGCTTGCCGATGACCTGTTCAATGGCCCGGACCTGGGCCGCGGCATCCCAGCCGTCGGGGCCGGACGCAACGATCGAGACATTGAAGTATTCCGCGGCATAGCGCAGGGCAATGTGGGAATCGATAAAGTAGATATGGGACTGACGGGAAGAACAAAGGTAGTAGGTACGATCCGCGGGCAGATTGGCATACACGCCTTTTACCGCGCCGCTGCTTCCATCCCCGCCCCGGACACAGCCGAAAGCCAGAATCACCATGGCCACGATCACGGCGATTCCCAAAATTCCAAATTTTTTCATCGTTTATTTATTCCTCAGAAAGTTAGTATATCACAGGATTTTTCACCCGTCAACAAAAAAATTTTAAAAACATTGCAGAAGTTTACAAAAATTCCTGGTTTTATACACAAATATTAACGGAATTTAACATGATTTCCCATAACTTTGCCGCGCCTGCCCGCCTTCGGCCTTCCGGCCGTCAGCGCCGGCTATCCCCCGGACTAGTTCATGTGGGACAGGGATTCGGAAATACTGTAACAAAGATCGCCGAGCATTTCGATCCGGCGGACCAGATCCATAAAGAGCAGTTCCGTTTTGATGTCCGCCCCCGCTTCAATACGTTTCCGCCCCATTTTACGCAGCCTGTTCCGGGCCTTGTCGATCCGGCTTTCCAGTTCTTCGGCAAACCCAATCTGTTCCCTGGTCAGGGGATGGCCCAGATGTTCCCGGACAAAGGAAAGGAAATCCTCCACCTGCTTAACATAGGGCGCCAGGGCTTCCATTTCTTTCCGCTTAAAAAGCTGGTTCTTTTTGACGCTCCGTTCCATGATCATGCTGATGCCGCAGCAGTCGTCGGCCATGTCTTCCAGGTCCGCGATGATCCGCAGGAGCTGGGAAATATTGTATTCCGACCTAGGGGAAAGCTGCTGCCGGGTACATTCAATCAGGAAGCGGGTCAGCTCCTCCCGCATCTCGTCGGCATAGTCTTCCCTGGCTTTCATGGACATCACCAGGGCGTCGGCCCGGGCTTCCCTGTCGTTTGTACCGCTTTCCCGGCTTCCGGCGTCTTCGTTCGTTCCCGCTTCCGCGGACAGTTCCGGCAGGGCCCGGCAGGCTTCGGCGTACATGGCGGAGATAAGCCCCGCCATGTCCCGGATTTCCTTTTCCGCCCGGACGATGCTGAATTCCGGCGAAGCCAGGATCAGTCCGCTGGAAAGTTCCAGTTTATAATGGGAGGGTTCCGGTTCTTCCCGGCGGTCCTTGCGGTCCTTGATGATAAACGAAACCAGGGCGGAAATCTGTCTGATAAACGGAAGAAAGAGCAGGGTACAGCAAACATTGAAAACCGTGTGAAACATGGCCAGATGCACGGCGATGCCCGAACCCTCCGCGGTTCCGGGGGTAAGGAAATCCACGAGGAAGATCAGGGGCTGGAAAAAGATCAGGGCGATCACCGAGCCCGCCACGTTAAAAAGCACGTGAACCAGGGCGGTTTGTTTTGCCGCGGTCCTGCCCCCCACCCCGGCCAGGATCGCGTCGATGGTGGTGCCGATATTGGCCCCCAGGATCATCGCCGCGGCCAGTTCAAAATCGACCGCCCCCCGGAAAGCCAGGGCGATCACCAGGGTAATGGTGGCCGCGGAAGAATGCATGAGCAGGGTAACCGCGGTTCCGGCTCCCACGCCGATCAGGATTGACGAAAAACCAAGCCCCGATACCCGGCGGATAAATTCCATGGAATCGGGGTCCACCGCGGGCAGGGCGCTGTTGATAAATTCCAGGCCGATAAACAAAAAGCCAAAGCCCAGGAACGCCTCGCCCCAGTCCCGGTATTTCCACTTCGGCAGGCGCATTAAAAAACCCACCCCCACCGCGGGCAGGGCCAGGGCCGCAATGTCGAAATTAAAGCCGATAAGGGATACAATCCAGGCGGTGGTCGTGGTGCCGATATTGGCACCGAAGATCACCCCCATGGCCTGGGTCAGGGTCAGCAGGCCGGCGTTGACAAAGGATACCAGCATCACCGTGGTAGCCGAAGACGACTGGACCAGGGTGGTGATCACAAAGCCGGTAAAGACCGCGATAAAGCGGTTGCCGGTCATAAAATTCAGCGCCCGCTGGAGCCTGTCCCCGGCGGCTTTCTGGATGCCTTCGCTGAGCACCTTCATCCCGTAGAGAAAGACGCACAGCCCCCCCAGGATGCGGAAGAGCAGCATCGCTATCCGCAATTAATCCTCCAGGTGGGCCAGGGCGGCGGAGATGCTGTAACAGTAATCTCCCAGCTGTTCCAGCCGGCGGACAAAGTCGATAAAGAGCAGTTCCGTCTTTACGTCTTCCCCCGCTTCGATCCGTTTGCGTCCGTACTTGCGCAGTTTGTTCCGGGCTTTGTTGATCCGCTCCTCGGTTACCGCCGCCTGTTCCGCTTCCTCCATCGTCAGGGTCTTTCCCAGCCGGGCCTGGACGAAGTCAAGGAACTCGCCCACCAGCTCCGTATAGGGGGCCAGGGCCTGCATGGCCTTGCCCTTGAAAATCTGATTCTTCCTGACGCTTCGTTCCAGGAGCAGGCTTACCCCGTAGCAGTCGTCGGTCATGTTTTCCAGGTCCGCCACGATCCGCAGGAGCCGGGAAATCCGCCGTTCCGACCGGTGGTTTACCTGCTGGCGGCTGCATTCCATCAGGAAGTGGGTCAGGGCTTCCCGCATCTCGTCGGCAAATTCTTCCCGGCCGCGGAGTTCTTCGGTAAGGGATTCCACCGCCTTTTCCTTGTCGGGATTTTCCTTGAGTGTCGCCAGGACCGTACTTATCCGGCCGTACATGGACGAAACGATCCCCGCCATGTCGTGAATTTCCTTTTCCGCCCGGAAGATATTGAGTTCCGGGGTATCCCGAAGGACGCTGGCGCTGTAATCCAGCGTGTAGTGCCTGCCCCCCGCTTCCGGCCGGTCTTTGATAATCCAGCTTACCAAGGCGGCGAAGCGGTTTACAAAGGGGAAAAAGAAGAGGGTGTTGATCGTATTAAACATCGTATGCAGCATCGCCAGATGGGGGGTAATCCCCGCTCCTGCGGGCAGCCCCGGGGTTACCATGTCCACCAGGTTCAGGAAGGGATGGAAGAAAACCAGCGCCCACACGGTGCCGATAACGTTAAAGAGCACGTGGACCAGCGCCGCCTGCTGGGCCGCGGGCTTTGCCCCGATAGCCGCCAGGGCCGCGTCGATGGTGGTGCCGATGTTGGCCCCCAGAATCATCGCCGCGGCCATCTCGTACCCCACCAGCCCCTGGTGGGCCATGGTCAGGAAGATCGCCGTGGACGCCGACGACGAGTGGATGATCAGGGTTATGACCAGCCCCACCCCCGTTCCCAGAAGGATCGAAACAAAGCCGGAATTGGAAAAGGAAGCGATAAAATCCAGGGCTTCGGGGGAGATGGCCGGCATAGATTTGGTCAGGAAATCCAGCCCCATAAAGAGAAGGCCGAAACCCAGAACGGCGGTTCCCACATCCCGGTGTTTCCATTTGATCACCGCCAGCAAAAAGCCGATCCCCACCGCGGGCAGGGCCAGGGCGCTGATCTGCAGGGAAAACCCGATCAGGGACACGATCCAGGCGGTGACGGTGGTGCCGATATTGGCCCCCATGATCACCCCGATGGACTGCTTTAAAGTAAGGAGCCCGGCGTTGACAAAGGAAACCACCATCACGGTGGTGGCCGACGAGGACTGGATAACCGCCGTAATCCCCGCCCCGGTAAGCACCGCGCTGAGCCGGTTCCCGGTCATAAAGGAAAGGACCTTCTGCATCCGCGCTCCCGCGGCCTGCTGGACGCCGTCGCTCATCACCTTCATGCCGTAGAGGAACAGCCCCAGGCTGCCGCCGATACTAAAAAACGCGCTCAGGTATCCCATGCCCCGTATGTTAAAACATTTTTAATTTTTTATTAAGATAGCGTTAATGGCAGGCGATGTTTCGGTTCTGGTTATTTCCGATTCCCACGGCGCTGTTCCGGCCCTGGCCGCGGCCCTGGACTGGGTCCGTTCCGGGGCCCGGGACAGCGTTCCGCCCCCGGCGGCCTTTACCGCGGCGATCTTCCTGGGGGACGGCGCCCCGGACCTTTCCCCCGCCTCCGCGGCGGCGGGATTTACCCTCCCCTGGTACAGGGTCCGGGGGAACGGCGACCTGGACTTTTCCATCCCCGAAACCCTTGTTCCGGAGATTCCCGGTACGGGGCGCAGGCTTTTTCTGGCCCACGGAAACCGCCACGGCGTGGAAGCGGGCTATGACACCCTTGCCGCCGCCGCCAGGGCAGCGGGGGCGGAGGCGGCCCTTTTCGGCCACACCCACGTTCCCGCCTGGGATACCCGGGGGGGCATCCCGCTCCTGAACCCCGGCAGCATCGGCCGCCCCCGGAGCCGCAGCGGCCCCAGCTTTGCTGTCCTGAACTGTCCCCCCTCGGGGCCGTTAGGGGCCCGGTTCTTCGGCCTCTACGCCAAGGGCCGGGAAATCGGGATCCGGGAACTGGAATGGCGGACCCGGTGAAATGTCGAATCACGGCTTGCCGGGACCCGGCCTGCCGTGATTCGGTACGCCGCAACCCGGCCCGTCTTACCGCCGACTGGTACAGTACCGGCGCCCCCAGCCTGGCCCCGGCCCTGCTGGGGAAACTGCTGTGCCGCCGGCTTCCCACGGGGAAAATACTCCGTCGGCGGATCACCGAAACCGAAGCCTACTACGGCGAGGAAGACACCGCCTGCCACGCCAGCCGGGGAAAAACCGAACGGACCGCCGTCATGTACCGGGCCGGGGGATTCGCCTACATCTACCTCTGTTACGGAATCCACTGGCTGCTGAACGTAGTTTCCGGCCCGGTGGATTTTCCCGAAGCGGTGCTGATCCGCGGCGTGGAAGGCTTTGACGGCCCGGGCAAACTTACCAAAGCCCTGGAGATCGGCAAGGACCTGAAGGGGGAAAACCTTACCGTATCGGACCGGCTGTGGATCGAAGACGACGGTTACAAACCCCGGTTCCGCGCGACAAAACGGATAGGGATCGACAGCGCCGCCGAAAAAGACAGGAACCGGCGGTGGCGGTTTGTTACGGGGTGAGTAAATAAGACGGTTCGTATCATCAATATGGTTATAAGCTTTCATGTGTTTTAACGGCTCAGGCTTGCCAATGCCCTTCATTAATCCGTTCTGCTGAATGTCCTTGATAAGGTTATTTATCTTTTTCAGCGTTTTCCGGTCTTCGATCTGCCAGTCCATATATTCCGTAAAAGCTTTGGCATGAAAAATTACGCTATCCATCCGCCAGAGCCTCAAGCTCAGCCATGGTTTTGACTATTCCTTTACCTTCGTTCAGTTCTCTGATACGGGTCCGCAATTCCTCGGTAAACACCGCGTTGTACCGTGTCTTTTCCCATTCATCATATATATCTTTGGGCAGGATCACAATTTCCCGCTGGTGGTAGATAATTTTTCAGGTTTTGGATAACATCGGCGTTGAGTTCATTCGCTTTCAGATGATAGGCGGCATACATAGTTAGTCTCTCATTCAAATATACCTTGTCCGCCGGGGTATGGCAAAGACCGCCGCCTGCGGCGTAGCAATTCCGAATTCAACCACGAATCACACGGACAGGTGCGGACCTTATGAAGAAATTTACCACGAACCACACAAACAGCACGAACCTTGGCTTGCAACCTCACGAATTCAACCACAGACCAGACGGAAAACACGGACTTTTGGTTCCAAATCCCTGCTTTTATCCGTGTTGGTCCGTGTCGGTCCGTGGTTATTTTTGAATTCGGAATTGCTACCTGCGGCGGTGGATGGGAGTACTCCCTCTGATTTAAAGGGAACTCCCGCTGACCTCAAGGAGACCCCCTTTGTCCTAAAGGGAACCCCCTTTGACTCAAACGTTAGAATGGGGTATATGAAATTTGCGCATTCCGGGGCTGGAATCCAGCGTCCTTGCCGGATTCCAGCCCTATTGCCGCGGGATGTGTTATTTCGCCGTCAGGGCCGCCATGGTAATATAGTTGTAGGGCTGGTTAAAGTGGGGCAGGAAGAAGATGTCCAGCAGTTTTAGTTTGTCAATGGTAACCTTTTCTTCTATCGCCAGCGAGAACATGTGTATCCCCATGGAGATGTCCTGGTAGGACGCCATCTGCGCCCCCAGGACCCGCCGGGTATTTTTGTCGTACACGATCCGGATCTTTACCTGGTAGTTGTTTTCCTTTATAAACGCAGGCTTCTGGAGATCCTCAAACTGGGTATAAACCGGGCTGAAGCCCGCCTTTTCCGCAGCCTTCATGTTAAGCCCGGTGGAAACCATTTTGTAGTCCCAGATGCAGATGCCGTTGGAGCCCTGGACTCCGGCGGACTCGAGGGGAGTGCCGCAGGCGTTGTGCCCCGCCACCACGCCGCTGCGTACCGCGTTGGTAGCCAGCGCGATATAGGCGCCGGCTTCAAGGGCATTGCTGTACACCGAGGCGCAGTCCCCGATGGCGTACACACCGGGCCTGCTGGTTTCTTGTTTCAGGTTTACCTTGTAGGCGCCGTTGGGAAGAGTTTCCAGGCTGTCCTTTGCCAGCGCGGAATTGGGGAAAAAGCCGATAGCCATGATCACCATGTCCGCGGGGTACCTGCCCTTGTTGGTAACAACACCGGCAACCTTGCCGCCCCCTTCAATTTCCTGGACCAGTTCCCCAAAATGGAGTTTAACCCCGTGGTCGGCAAGGTTTTTGTCCATGTCCCGGGTAAACCAGTCGTCGTAATAGCTCGCCAGGCTGGTGCTTTCCGCTTCAAAGAGCAGGGCTTCTTTTCCCCGGCGGCG
>JAISBN010000158.1 GCA_031266175.1 Treponema sp.
TCCAGGCTGTAGGTCCCAAAGCTGTGCCGCAGCCAGTAGGGAGTCCAGGCTTTGTTCTCAACCCCCGCCGCGGCAAGCCCCCGCCGGAACGCCTTTACAATCGCCGCGTTGGTCAGCGGGGCCCTGCCGTCCGCGGTAAACACAAAATCCCCGTCCCCGGGCCGCCGGGATTCCGCCCGCCAGATGTCCAGTTCCTGAACGGTCCGGACGGTCAGGAACCCCGCCTTTACCACCCCGGTCTTCGTTCCCTTGATTTTCCCGGCAGTACCGGATTCGATTCCCTTGCGGATAGGGATAAACCGTCTCTGTACATCGATGTCCGCCCAGGTCAGCGCCCGGACTTCCCCGGGCCGGCTCCCGGTGTCGTTAAAGACCAGCATCATAGCCGCCCACATGGAAGAACTCCACACCCGAACCAGCTCCCCATGGGTGGCCGGATAGAGCTTTGCCAGGGTTTCCCGATCGATGGTTCCCCGGGGCCGTACCGGGGTTTTGTCATAGGGCCGTATGCCCGTTATAGGGTTTGTCTCGACAATCTCAAGATCCCGCAGTTCCTCAAAGATCAGGGACAGGGTATACATGATTTTATTCTTGGTTTCCCCGGCCATGTCTTCGCCGCTTTTCTTTTTCAGATTCAGCAGCCAATCGTCAATTTCCCGCCGGGTAATCTTCCCCGGCTGGAACCCGCCGAACTCCGGGATAATATAGTTTTCCAGATAACCCCGGCGATTAGCCAGGTATTTGTCCGTGTAATGGTGGTCCTTCTTTTTCATGCGGATAATCCAGGTACTATCCGCGTCAAAGAAGCTTTTGCAGTAAAAAGCCATATCGTGGGTCTTCCGGTTAATAAGCCGTTCCCGGTTCCGCTTTGCCCATCGCAAAGCCTTCTCCCGGTCCCGTTCCGGGGTAGCTATCCAATGGCCCGGGTACTCCTCAAAGTGAACAAGCTGGATGCCGTCCCGCGTCCTGGTCGTTATCCTGATACCGTCTTTGCTTTTTGGCCGTCCCACGCCGTAATTGTATAACTCGTATACAAGTTTTGTAAACCATTTTGTAGATCATTTTTTTTAGATTAACCTAATTCCTTATACTACAAAGAATTATAAAAAGTTCGTTCATCTCCTGGGGGAGTCGAACCCCCGTTGTCGGGATGAAAACCCGATGTCCTAACCACTAGACGAAGGAGACTGGGTTAAACCTAAAGGTTTAACCATGTCCGAATACTATAAAAAATCCCGCTGTTTTTGTCAACATTATCCGGGAGTTTTTTATGCGGGTTTACTGCCTGCGGCGGCAAACCCGCATAAAAAAGGGCTTCCCCCGGGAAGCCCTTTTACCGCGCCATGGCGTTTTTTCGGTTTAGAACTTTATCCCGAGTCCGATAGCGGGCTTGATTTCCCAGCCAAAGGCCAGTTCAAATTCGCTCTCGTCAACTTCGGCAAGAGCATTAACACTAGGAGTAGGATCGAAATAACGACCTTTCTCCTGGTGCCAGCGCAGGACATCAATGGCCACGGTGGTACGGCTGAAAAGATAGATATTGTTGTTAAAGTGGAACTGGACGCCGATATAAGCGCCGGGGCCGAACTGGAGGTCCCTTCTCTTGAGCCAAACATCACCAATTGTAGGATTATTAACCTGGGGAATCCACAGATCGTCACTAAAGTAGTATACATGAACGCCCAGGGCCAGGGGAACCCTAAGGAAGCTGCCGTTATAGATATAAATTACCGGACCAAGAAGGGCATTCACCCCAAAAAGGGAATTGTGATCCGAACTGGGACTGGAAATTCCCGCCAGCTTGCCGCCAAAGAAAAAGTCGGCGTCCAGGGTAAAGCCCACCTTATTGGTAAAATTAAAAAGCAGGGCCACCCCCAGGGCGGTATTGGCGGTTACCGCTTTATCTTCTACCAGAAAAGAAGTAGCGGCATTATCATGTTCACCGTTGGTCCAGTGAACGGGAAAACCCGCCGAGATTTCCAGATCAAACAGTTCCGGTTTTTCTTCGGCGGGAGCGGCGTCCCCTCCTTCGTCCTGGGCAAAAACCATGCCGCCGGCAAGAATCAAGACAGCCAGTAACAATAAAAGCTTTTTCACCGTTTTTCTCCTTACAAAATACAGATTTTTTAGTATACGAAGCCGAGGCCAGACAGCGCCGTCAAGTCGTATTCTTACATATATTTATTGTAGTCAGAGCCATTACGTCTGTCAATGATACCCGCCCTTTTTTTGACAAATTTATTGATGCTTTCCTAAAACTTCGGTCTTGGGAAAGCAGCCTTAAATCCCGCAGCTATTATCCCAGCATTTTTAATTTATCCTGCAGGAGGGTCCGGAACCGGATTGCGCCGGAAAACCCGGGGTCCAGGGCCAGGGAAGCTTCGCAGTCCGCCAGGGCGGCGGGATAATCCTCCAGATGGTAATAGGCCTGGCCCCGGCGGTAGAGGGTAAAATTCTGGTAGGGATTGATTTTCAGGGAAAGGGTAAAATCTTCTATTGCCCCGGGATAGAGCCGGAGCACCGACTTTACCACCCCCCGGTAATAGGCTGATTTATAGGATCCGGGGTCCGTTTCCAGGGATTTGGTAAAATCCTCGATGGCATCTTTGTACCTGGACTGGGCAAAATAGGCCATTCCCCGGTGTTTGTAGATAAGGGAGCGGATACCGCCGTCGGTTTTCATCTCCAGAATACGGCTGTAAAAAGAGGCCGCCTCGGAAAAACGGTTTTTATTATGGGCATAGAGGGCGTTAAGGAGCAAATCGTCAATCGTCGCCCGATCGTCCGGCGGGGGCGGAAGATTTTCGTTAAAGCCGTCATCCTCATCCCCTTCCGGGCCAAAGAGGAGGCCGTCGGTAGCCTCTTCGATTTTACGGAAAAAGGAATCCCGGCGTTTCCCCAGCTCGCTGTTCAGCTGGCGCTGGTAAATCCGGATCTCCTGAAAAATGCTGTCCGCGAGGCTTAAACTGGCGTTAACCGCCGCCAGTTTACGCTTCAAAGGCTCGTCGAAGGGGGTAAATTCCGCCTTATATACCAGCTCGTGCTCCACTTCGGCCCAGGCATCCTGCAAAATGGTCCTGATTTGAATTTCCACCTGCCTCGAGCCGCAGTCCCCCCATTTTTCAATCAGCGCCTCCGGGATTTCTACCAGCAAATGGACCGATTCATAGCCGAATTCCTTAAAGCTAAAATGGGCCCCCTTCCGGTCCAGTTCGGTAACGCTAAAACACTCCCGGAGCAAACTTTCTACCGCGCTTAGATCTTCCAAAAAAGGACAGATTACCCGGAGGGCGATTAGATCGGTAATAACCGGCTCCGTTCCCGGAGTGACCTTAAGGAGTTTGAGGTACTTTTTATAGTAACTGGTAAAGCCCTTAATCCGGCCCTTAACCGTAGGCCGGGAAGCCAGGGGATAGACCGCCCTTTCCACGGCTTCAATCAGTTCCCTGGTGATGTGGTCCCGGGAATCCGAAGTCCGTTCGTACCGTTCCTTGAACAAATTCCGGTCCGGAAGCTGGTAATCCATGATTTTTACTGTCCCGTTTAGCTGATAAAAAAAGCTGCCTGAAAGTACTTTTCAGACAGCCTTTTATCCTGTTATAGCGTCAGGTTAATTCTGACCGCCCTCAGTCGTCGGGGAAGGGGTAAAGCTGTTTTCGGTAGCCTGCTTCTGCTGTTCCAGGTAACGGAGGATCTGCTGCTGTCCAAAGCGGCTCATTTCCCACTTCTTCTTGGCGGTTTCACGATCCTGAATGATATGCCACAGGCCTTCATTGTCGATATCCGGCTCGGTATCAAGGACGGCCTTGTCGTAGATGATCTTGACGTCCCGGAAATACCCGACAAAGTCTCCGCCGATCTTGTCGGCGTCCCGCTTAATCAGGAAGCCGCCGAACTTAACAAAGGGAGTGGTCGTAGGATACAGGGGATAGAGCCTGAGTTCCCGGTTCCGCACCTGGGACACATAGGCGGGGTTCTGCCAGTACAGTTCGGCCCAGCCATCAAAATTCAGGTACCCCATGTGCATGGTTTTTTCGTTGCCTTCGCTGTCGATAATGATAACCGAAAGACTGTGGGGAAACTGCAGGCCGTATACGTTAACGGCTATGGATTTAACGGTTCCCACATTCTTGACAACGCCCAGACCGTAATCGGGCCTGCCGTCTTCGTCCCCGTCGGGGCCTTCAAAGCGGGAAAGGCGCGAATCGTTGGCGGTAACATTACCGTCATCGTCCACTTCACCGGCGGGCTCAAAGGCGGGAATTTCAAAGGGCGGTTTGATCAAGGCCCAGGAATTCCAGGGTTCTGTGGGGAAGTTGACCCTGACGCCGAGCACCGTGCCGTACTGCTTGGACTGGGCCTCGTCGGCATAGGTAAGCACTTCGCGGTTGACGGTTCTGGAAGAAGAAGCCAGGGTAATATTCCAGTTCCGTAGGGCCAGGGAAGTTTTCATGATCTGCTTTTGCTCGTCGGTAAAACTGCCCCCCGCCACGGCGCCGTAATCCATGACGGTCGCCCGGTTTTGGGTATTCTGCGGCTCCTGCCCTTCTTCCGGCTGGGGGGCAAGAATATCCGCGCCGAGCTTCGTAAAGTCAATAAGAACCGCTTCTTCGGCAAACAGCCCAACAGCCGCCAGTGCGATGGTTAAAAGAATGAATATTCGTTTCATTCACAGCTCCTTTACATAACCAGATAAATTAAAATTAGAGATACATAAAAATATACGATCTCCTAATAGTTTGTCAATACCTTATCGGCTAATTCCGTCGATCTGGGCCAAAGATTTTTTCAAATTCCTCCAAAAAAACTTCGTTTCCGTTAACAAAAAGCCTGACGTCCGAAACGGCGTGGAAATTCCGCCGGATATTCCGGTTCAGGCCGAGGAACCCGTCAAACAGCGGCTGGCCGCTGTGGACCGGCAGGACCGCGTCGCCGGAAAAATCGGCGTAGACCGCCCCGTCCCGGTACATAAAGGACCGGAGCTTTGTCCCCTTGGTAATCAGGGGGGCAAAATCCACCGAAACGGGGCCCAGAATCAGTTCTTCCACATACTGTTTAATATTCAGCTCCGCGGAAGAACTCCTGTGGAGCATCCGGTCTTCCACCACCGGATCCCCACCGTAGGTACAAAATTCAAAGGTCCGCCTGACCATTCCCGAATGGAACAGCTCAAAAAAGGCAAAAACCGCTAGGGCCGCCAGATATACAAGGCGGCGGATCTGCTTAAAAAATACCATAATAATACAACGATCTGCCTTTCGATATCGATTACGGAGCGATGTATCCCCCGGATTGTTCAAATTCCGCCACAAAGTCCGCTATTCCTTTATATAACGCTTCGGAATAACGTTTCAAGTAGCTTTCATCCGCCATGAGCCGGGCGTCCTCGGGGTTGCTGACAAAACCCAGTTCCACCAGAACCGCGGGCATCCGGGCGTTCCGGACCACATACCAGTTTTCCGCCTTGAGTCCCCGGGAGGGGATACTGCCGCCCAGGGATTCCTGGAAGCGGTTCAAAATAAACCGGCCTATCCGGGTACTTTCGGAGGTAAATTCATCCTCCAGCATGGCGTTGAGGATATGTATAACTTCCCTGGAATCGGCGTATTTTTCCCGGTCTATCAGCTCCCGTTTGGTCTCCGGGGGAAGATGCCAGACTTCATAACCCCGGGCGGTTTTGTTCAAAGACGCGTTGGCGTGGATCGACACATAGATGATCGCTTCGTTATCCTTCAGGACCACCGTATTGGCGATATTGACCCGTTCTTCCAGGGTTGGATAGGTATCCCCCGTTCTGGTCAGGAGTATCCGTTTTCCGGGATACGCGGCCTTGAGCCGGCCGGACAGGTCCCTGGAAACCGCCAGGGTAATATCCTTTTCCACCGATTTAAGGGTTTTTCCGTTAACGGTGTGGGTCCCCACCGCGCCGGAATCCTTGCCTCCGTGGCCGGGATCCACGATGATCGCCGCTATCCGGAACCGGGTTTTATCCGTCTCCTCCGCGGAAGAAAAGGCCCGCTTTGCCGAAACCACAAAGGTTTCGGGAAAACGGAGGCTGTTTCCGTCGACGTAGGGAAGGGCCAGGGTGATGACTTCCCCGCCGTCCAGCAGAACCGGCCCCTCCTCCCCGGCGGGACCGGTATAAAATTTGATCCGGTGATCCCCGGCTTCCAGAGTACCGGAGGCAAAAAAGGGATCCCAGACCAGGGTTGTTCCCGTTTCCCGGAGGGTTTCATCCAGGGAATAGCTTTTTCCGGGATTCTGGGCAAAAAGCCGCCCCGAAACCAGAACGCAGAGGAGCAGCGCCGGCAGGACTTTAGACCGGACTTTCACCGCGGCCTCCTTCCTGACGGGCGAACAGACAGTCGACATAGTAAACGGCCCCCTGATAGCCGCCCCGGATCAGGGCGCGCCAGAATTCCCTTCCCAGGATCCGGCGGCCCGGAGACGGGGAACCTTCCTCCCCGGAACCTCCCGCCGGAAAAACGCCGGTATATTCCGGCAAAGCCAGGGCCGTCAGTTCCCGGACCGCGTCCAGGGTTTCCGCGACGGTCCGGCCCTGGTAGTCCCGCTTATCCGATCCGGTCAGGGCGGGAAAGGGAAACAGGGTAACCGGTTCCGCCGGAGCGCCGGGCGCGGTTTCGGGGACCACCGCCAGGAGTTCCGGGTCAAAGGAAAAAGCCGGGGGCGGAAAGGGTTCCACGGGACCGGACAAAAAGGTTTCGGTTTCCTTATCCGGCGCTTGAAGCCGGATAAGGACCGCCCGGGCGGCGCTTTCCGCGGCGGCGGCGGCGGTCCCCCGGTCCGGGGCGGCGGAAATAACGTTTCCCGCCTTGGAAACGTTATTTTCGGGGAAAAAGAGCCGCCGGCCCGGGGCGGTCCGGAGGAACAGGTCCCTGACGCCGGGGACCGCCCGGGCCCTGTCCAGGCCGCAGATGTCCCGGACCACCCCGGGAATAGAGATAAAGGCCCGTTCGGCGCTGGTCCAGTTCCGGACCGGCTCCAACCCGGCGGGAGGCAGTCCCAGGGCAACACATACCGCCCCCCGGGCGGGGTCGGCCCCGGAAGCATAGGGGTAGGTCCATCCGGACATATAGCCCCCGGAAAGCCTGGCGGCGATCTCCCCTATCATGGGACCTTTGGGAGTCAGCTTGATGTCCCCCTTGGCGGCTCCGTTGTCGATCCCCAGGGCCCGGATACCCCGGATAAAAAGCCCGGTAAGGGCATCCCGGTCTTCCGGGGAAACAGCCGCGGGCATGGTATGCCCCATTTCAATAAAATAGGGGGGAAAGAAAATGTGCCGGTCCGCTACCCCGCAGATCGTTACTGCTCCCCGGTACACCACCGCATCCAGGGAAAATTCCGACCCTTCCATGAATTCTTCCACAATAACCCGGCCCGACCGGGAAAACCGGAGGGCCTCCGCCGCAGCGGCCCCCAGCTCTTCCAGGGAATCCACCCGGCGGCAGCCCCGGGCTCCCATATTGTCCACCGGCTTTACCACCGCGGGAAACGGAAAGGGAAGAGCCGCCGGGGCCGGTCCGGTCAGGATAACAAAGGCGGGGGACGGAAGCCCCGCTTCCTCAAAGCGGCGGCGCATCCGCTCCTTGTCCGAAGCGTCCAGGGCGGTTTCGCAGGAAATCCCCGGAAGGCCGAGTTTTTCCGCGGTCCAGGCAACGGAGGCGGAAAAATCGGTTCCCGCGGTCATCACCCCGTCCAGCCCCCCCTCTTCCGTAAGGGTCCGGGCCAGTTTTTCGATGGCCCGGATATCCTTCAAATCGACGGGTTCAAATCGGTCCGCCTCCCCTGCTAGGGGAGCCTGGGGGTCCCCGTCGATGACCACCGTTTCCAGGCCCATTTCCCGGGCACGCCGGATGGCGGGCCCCTGCATGACTCCCGCCCCCAGGATAAGGATCCGCTTTTTTCTCTTTCCGGCCATGGAACCTCCGGTTATGGAGCCTTCGGCCATGGGATTTTCAGCCGCGGAGCCTCCGGTGATAAAGCCTTCAGCCATGGGAATCCTCCGTTTTTACCCCGTAAACCTCAAAGGTATCTCCCAGCCCGAAAAGCCTGCTCAGGATCATCCCCAGGGGATAGAGGCGTTTTAAACGGCGGATCAGGGGAAAGCGTTCGGGATGGTGGCCGGTGATGACCAGCTTTTCCAGGCGGAACCCGTAACGCCTGAGCAGTCCGGCGCAGCGGCGGGGATTCCAGATAGTCCAGTGATCCTCCGGGCTCTTGTCCAGAAAGGAACGGAGGGATTTCCGCCGGGAAATCCCCCGGGAGGAGGGGGTGGAAAGGGCAAGAATGCCCCCGGTATTCAGGAACTTGTGTACCGCTTTCAGGGCCCGGCCGGGTTCTTCAAAATGCTCAACCACGTACCAGAGGGTAATGACGTCAAAGGGACCCGGGGGGGCCGCTTCGGGGAAAAAACCGCACCATACCGGAACATTCAGCCGCTCCGAAGCATAAGCCGCCGCGTCCCGGGCGGGGTCCATCCCCTGAACATCGAAACCCCTTTCCTTCGCGGCGGCCAGAAAAGGTCCGTAGGCGCAGCCTATGTCCAGAAGGCGGAGGGCGGACGAATTCTTCCCGAGGACCGAGGCGATCCGGTCAAGGCGTTTTTCCCCGAGCCGCCGCAGGGCGGGAAAATCCTCCAGATAGGTTCTGCCGTACTGTTTTTGATACGCGGAAAAGAAGTAGTCCCCACCGTATTCCACCGGGGGCGGATCCAGCCGGTCCAGATAGATGCCGCCGCAGGAACAGCGGCGGTAGGTTCTGCCGGGAAAACGGCCGATGACGGGCCGGGGGCCGGAGGACGCGCAGAAGGGGCAGGTCCGGTGAACCCGGGGCCGGGCGCCCAGGAGCAGGGCCGCAAGGCTGCCCTGCTCCCCGTCCAGGCCCCAGCGGGCGGCCGCCGCCCGGCTTTGTCCGGTAAGTTTCGCGTTTTCCCGGACCATGGGGGCCAGCCGGCCCAGGCCCCGTTTCCCGGTCCCCGCGGAGGGAATCCCCGCGCGACCGGCCAGCCGTTCATGATAGGAACCGGGATTAAGCAGCAGGACCGGGACCCGGGCATAGAGGGCCTCGAAGGCGGTAACCCCGAAATGGGTGATCACCAGATCGTAGTCCGCGAGGCTTTCCCGAAAGGAGGGGCCCAGGACACCCTCCTTCACGGCAACCCCCGCCTGTTCCAGCAGTTCCCGGTCCTCCGGATTGTTCCGGCCCAAGGGGCCGCCCAGGGGGCCCACTACCGCCGTCAGGGAAACATCCCCCGGGGATCCGCGGAGGGCCAGGGCGGCCTTCACCGCGGCTGTTCCGGGATCTTCGGCGCCGAAGCTTATCAGGATATTCCGGTATCCGGATTCGGGTCCGGGAAAAGCGGGCCGCCGTTTGTCCGGCAAAGGGAGGAGCAGGGAAGACGCCATGTTGGGCCGTTCCCTTCCCGGAAGGCCGGGCAGCAAATCCACCAGAAAATCACAGCCGTCCCGGGAACGGCCTTCGTCAAGGCCAAGGACCGGGCCATAGGCCTTCCAGGCCTCTACTTCTTCCGGGGAACAGCGGAAACAGTCCAGGACAACCAGGGCCCAGTCTTTGTCCCCCGGCGCGGAGATCACCAGTCCGGGATCAATGCCGGGCAAAGGGCCTTCCGGGCCCGCGGGATAAAGCCAGGCTTCCGCCCCGGCATCCCGGAGGGCGCGGACCAGGACCGCGGAACGGTTCAGGTGTCCCCCTCCCCTGCCCCGCCCGGCGGAGGCTGCCACCAGGACCGCCCCGCCGGCGGAGAGCAAAGCGGGTTCGGGACTCATAAGGGGCCGGTTCATAGGGGGCCCGCTCCCAGGACGGCCGTTCCCCGGCCGCGTCCGGGACCTTCCCGGTCCAGGGCGCGGTACCGCTTCTGGGCCCGGTCGTAATCCTCCGGGGTATCCACGGTAAGCCGGAACCCGCCGGAACCGCTTTTACCGGGGTCCTGCCAGCGGCGGGGAGCCAGGGGCCGGTGCAGACGGAAGAGTTCGGGGTGGCGGTAGAGGTAGGGGCAGACATGTTCCCGTTCCGCCGGTTCCGCCGCTTCCTTTTCCGCGCGGAGCAGGGCTTCGGCCTTCACCGCCTCTACCCCCGCCCCCAGGGGCAGCCCCGCGTACCCGGCATAATCCGCGTCCAGCGCGGCGGCTTCCCCCGCCAGGGTTTCGGCCGCGTCGGCAAACACAAAGGGATTATCCCCCGTGGCCCGGATGATCCGTTCCGGCCCGTACCGGCGGATAACCCCGCAAAACCGGGCAAGCACGTCTTCCCCGGGACCGGTAACGACTTCAAACCCCGCCCGGAGGGCCAGGGCTTTGAAGGAAGCGGCGTCGTCTTCGGGGCAGGCCAGTACCCGGATCCCGCAGGGAATTCCCGCCAGGGCTTCCATCACCCTGAAAACCAGGGGTTCCCCCCCCAGGGGCAGCAGACTTTTTCCCGGCAGCCGGCTTGAATCAAGCCTGGCCTGGAGTATCAGGGCCGTCATGGGCTCTCTCCGTGTTCCCAGAGATCCGTAATTCCCCGGGCGTCCCGGCGGAAGCGGCGCCTGTTTTCCCGGACCCACCGGCGTTCCCGGAAAAATTCAAACCCCGCCGTCAGAAGATCCCAGCCGGTCTTGACCAGGTATTCGGGGAAAGAGCGCAGGGGCAGGTGGGCATGGTCAAGGCGGAATACCGGGGCCAGGTTTTTCAGGTAGAAGAGCCGGTAGGAGTGTTCCGCGGTGTTGTCCGTCAGGGGAGAGGCGCCGTCGTGGATAAGCCGGATCATCTGGGTGGACCGGATCTCTTCCCCCCAGAGGCAGGAGCGGAAACCAAAATCCATCAGCTGCCAGTGGGCGTGGACAATCTCCCGGTCAAAGCCTCCCAGCCGCAGAAACCGTTCCCGGTCGTAAAGCCCCACCCAGTCATAGGGAAAAAGGGCGAACTGGTTTTCCCGCTCCGGAGCTTCCGGCAGCGCCTTGATGGAACCCCGGTAAAACACCGGCGCCGAAAGGGTATGGAGGGTTTCGAACCGGGAATTCTGGACCACCGGAACCGTACACAGCCGCTTACCGCCGAAGAGGGCGGCCATTTTGGCCGCGGTGATGCCGTCAAAAAGCCGGTGATCATTCCAGAGGACAAAAAAGAAGGGGCTGGAAAGTTCCACCGCCGCCATGTTGACCGCCTCGCCGGCGGTAACGTTTTCCTTGAGCAGAATAAAGCGGACAGAGGGGAAACGGCCGGAAAGATCCTCCAAATCGTAGCGCCGCTGGGGCCCCTCGATGGACAAAATATAGTCAAACCCCGCCTTTCCCAGTTCCTGAAACAGGGTCTTCCGGGGATAGCGGCCGCCCCGGTTCAGGAGTACCGCCGAGAGTCCCGTGGAGGCCGCCCGCCTGGCGCCCCCCACCGCGGTATAGGAAGAGGGAATACCGTTAAAAGTTATAGGTATAGTACTCATCGCAGAGGGCGCAGAGTTTTTCATAGTTTTTTTCACACTGGGAACGGTACAGTTCCGCCCCCCGGTCCCAGATAGTTTCCGCCTCTTCCCGGAGGATGTTTCCCAGTCCTCCGGAAGCCGCGGGAACGCCCGCCATGGTACAGTCCAGGTCTTCCCGGCATACCGGAACGGTTCCGTCGATAAGAACGGGAAAATCCCGCATCAGATGCCAGCAGGGCCGCCGTTCCACCGGAGACAGATCCACCGCCTGCCGTTTCGGAAGGAAGCCGCAGAACGAATCGTACTTCTGGATGATGATCGCCGGTCCCGGATGATCCGTTCCGTAGGCTTTCCAGGCCCGGTAAAACCCTTCGACCTCGTCCTCCGCCCCCGCGGTTCTGACCGCCTGGACATAGACCCGGTCGTCCGTTCCCACTTCCCGGGGAAAAGCGGCGGCCAGGGCTTTGACAAAGGACACGCTTTCCGGGGAAGGGGGAAGACCCATTCCGGGAAGATCCTTCCCGTCCAGGGAAATAATCCACGCCAGGGGAGGAAGGCCGTTACGCCGCTTCGGCGCGGCTGCGGCCCAGGCGGCGTAGTTTTCAACAGCCCCCCAGCCAAGGCCGGAACTTTCGATCACCAGGGAAAGGGCGGGTCGTTCAAGAACGGCCCGGATAAGGTCGTCCCGCCGGGGATGAAGGGAAAGTTCCCCCCACAGGGAAAGATCAATCACCCCGTCTCCGGCAAACCCTTCTATTTTGTCCAGGATCTTTTCAAAATCCCCGGGATCAAGAAAATCCCCGCGGTCCGCAACGGTTCCGCCCCGGGCCCCGGACAAAGGATAGGGACACAGGGGGCACGCGCCGGTTTTTCCCGCCAGGGCCCGGCCGGGGCAGGGCCCCGACACCTGGAGGGGGAAAAAGGCCGGCAGGGTACGGAGGAATTCGGGATGTTCCGCGACGATCCCCTCGGCCTCCTCCGCGCCGGCGCAGCCCGCCCGGGCAAAGCGGGTAAGCAGCAGCAGGTTCCGCTTCGAGTCGGCGGTAAGGGAAAGCCGGTGGCAGCGCAGGTCCACGGAGGAAATTTCCGTTTCTATGTCAAAGGAATTGATGTCCCTCTGGAGTACCGAAAAAAGGGTGTCCCGGGTTACCGGCCCCTTCCCCTCGTCCCCGGCAATTTTAAAGAGGATCCCCGCGGGGGCGCTGCCGATTAATTCCGGCCCCAGCCCCAGGGGCCAGCCGTCGGCATAGGAATATTCCGCCCCGTAACGGATATGCCGCTCCGCCAGCTTCCCCGCCAGGGAGGGATCCAGGAAGGGGGAATCCGCCCAGCCGTAGTAGGCAAAATCAAAGCCCGCGGCTTCGGCGGAAAGGACCCGGCACAGTTCCGAAACCGTCCATTCCGGCCTGGCCGTTACCGAAAGGGGCTTACCCGGCGCGGGATCCGGCAGTTTAGCCCCCTCCGTTACCAGGAGGAGGGTTTTTTCGCTGCCGGGGAAAGCGCCGGCCCGTTCCAGCGCCAGGGAAAAGGCGCTTTTGCCGTCCAGGACCGGTTCAAAAGCCTGGGACGCGAGGGAACCGCCGTATAAAACCGTAAGGGCACGCATACCCTTTAAGTATCGGCGCGGGCCGGGCGCTTATATACCCTGTTTTCACGAGCGGCCCGTCACACGGACAAACACGGACCTTTGGTTCCACATCCCTGCTTTTGTCCGTGGTGGTCTGTGTTGGTCCGCGGGACAAGGGCGCGTCTCAGGGGTTTGACTGCCCCAGCATGTCTTCCGCCATCCTGGCTATGTCCGCGCGAAAGTCCGGCCAGCGGGGCTTATTTGTCCACCTGATGTTGTCAAACTCGCCTTCGGGCATACCGCTGATTATTTCACATACCTGGGGGATTTCGATTCCCGCCTCTTTTTCTCTGGCCTCTCTAAAGGCTTGGGGCCAGTCGATTTTCTCGTGGAGGAATATTTCCCGTAAGTCCGCCACATCTTTAGCGGCATAGCGGAACAGGGCGGTAATTTTGTTGGAAAGAATGTTCTGAATAGAATCGGTACGGTCAAAGAGGGCGGTTTTTACCAGAGGTCCGAAGCGGGGCGTCAGATCATCCGAATAGCGGTGGCGGTAATAGGCGCGGCTAAGGGCGGTTCCACCGGTCAGAAAGAAATGTGTTCCGCACCGACTTACTGTATTCAGAACCCCATCCTGAAGGGGATACAGGTTCTTTTCGTAGTATTCCGACGGCGAAATCAAAGAGCCTCCTTCGGCCTTTCGGCCAGATGCGCCGGGAAAGTTCCGGGGTGTAGAGCGCTTTTATTTTTTCGACGCCCCAGAGGGCGACGACATATTCCCAATGGAGCCGTTCCAGGGAACGGACCAGCAGGGTTTTTTGATCAAAGGGTCCGGCCCTTTCAACGCGGCCTTCGAGGGCCGCCAGCATGTCGCCGGGGCGGGTGGTGTAATCCCAGTTAAGAGACTTCATGCAGCTCAGTTTTTCCTCATGGGACAGAACCATGGTTACAAGCTAACCCCGGAAGCGGAAACTGTCAACGCGGGGCAAAACCTGGCAATTCCGAATTCAACCACGGACCACGCGGAAAAACACGGACCTGTTGGTTCAATTCCATGCTTTTGTCCGTGTTGGTCTGTGGTGGTCCGTGGTTATTTTTGAATTCGGAATTACTGCGTTATCGGCGCACGGACCTGTCCGCTTCCCTAATACCCCACATGCCACAGGAAAAGCCCCTCCGGCGGCAGGGTGGGCCCCGCGAGTTCCCGCTTTCCCGAGTTGGCGAGTTCCCGGAATTGTTCCGGAGGCAGGCCTTTTTTTTCGTAGTGGAGCAGGGTTCCCGAGAGGGAGCGGACCATCTTCCACAAAAAGGCGTTGGCCCGGATTTCAAACACCAGCTTGCCCCCCTCCGGGTAGAAGGACGCGCCGTAAATGTACCGGCGGCGGGACCGGCTGGTATCGGCGGGGGAGGCGAACATCGTACAGTCACATTCCCCCCGGAAAAAACGGCAGTACTCGGCAAGGAGGGAAAGGTCCGGCCGCCGCGAAAGCGGAAGGGCGTAGCGCCGTTCCGCGGGAAAGGGGCCGCGGCCGCAGAGGAAAAAATAGCGGTAGGTCCGGGACCGGGCGTCGAAGCGGGCATGAAAGGCTTCCGCCGCTTCCCGGGCTTCCATGACCCGCACGTCCCGGGGGAGCAGGCTGTTGAGGGCGGGAACAAAACGGCCCACTTCCATGCCGCGGATATCGGTATAAAAGTTCGCCGCCTGGCCCCGGGCGTGAACCCCCGCGTCGGTACGGCCCGAACCGGTAAGGGTTACGGGGTGCTTGTGGAGTTTTTTCAGGGCCCGCTCCAGTTCGCCCTGGACTGTCCGGGGAACGGCGGGCGCGTCCACGGTTCCCGAGGCCGCAGTTCCCGAAGGGTCCCTTTTTTCCAGGGTCTGCCAGCCGGAAAAATCCGTGCCGTCGTAGGCAACCAGGAGGAGGATATTCCGCGGGCCCTCCGCCGGGGAACTATTCGTCATCGCCTTCGTTCAGTTCTTTGTTGATATTGTCATAGAGATTCCGGGCGTGTTCCAGCAGGGGGCCGGGTTTGCTTTTGGAAGACTTACCCAGGCCGAACATCTTCGCGATGGTCCGCTTGGCGTTCTCCAGCGTTTCAGCCCTGGACAGGGGATCGCCCCGGGGGCCGTATTTCAGTCTAAGCAGGGCCGAAAGGTACAGGGCTCCCTCATAGGCATAATTTTTATCCGTATCGGGACCAAAGTTCTTAATTCCCGAAAGGGTTTCCTTCCCGGTCTGTTCCTTGAGGATCGCCTCGCCGTAGAGAAACTGGGATTTCTTCTTAAAGAGCAGGGCAAGCCAGTCATAATGGTAACCGGGATATTTTTCGTGCATTTCATCAAGAAGCCAGCCGGCCCGGAGGGCGGAGATAGCCTGTTTGATGGTGGGGGAAAATTCCTTGGTGTAATAATCGTAGCAGTAGAGGGCCAGGTACAACGATGCTGCGCCGTTTACCATGTCCCGGGGCCGGGTAAAATCCGCGGAGGGAAAGATCAGCCGGGCGGTTTTTTTCCGTTTTGCCTGTTCTTTCTCCGCCCTGTCCTTCGACTGGGAAGGCAGTCTGGAAAAATCCTGATCCATCGAGGCAAACCAGCATTCGGGACAAACCGTTGCCTGGTATGCCAGGGGATAAATAATCCCGTACCTGGCCGAAGGTTCATACAGCCGGTGGAGTTCGTCGGTTATTTGTCCCGCGATAAGCCGGCCGCTCCCGGAAAGGAGTTCTTCCCGGTGGAACGAAGCGTCGCACACGGGACAGGTGTACTCTTCCTTCGACGTATAGGATATTTTAAGATCCCCCTCCGCCGTCATCCTTACGCCTCCAAAACCACCACCGCCACGGCCAGATCCCTTTCGTGGGTTAAGGATACATGGGCCTTCCGGGCGCCCGCGGCCTTCATCGCCGCCCGGGCGGTTCCTTCCGTTTGCAGTTCGGGCCGTGTATCCGGGCCGTTCAATACCATAATATCCTTTAGGGTGATTCCCGCAAGCCCCGTCCCCAGGGCCTTCCCGAAAGCTTCCTTCGCGGCAAAACGGACGGCCAGGGACCGGACCATTCCCCGGCCCCTTTCCCTGGCCGTCTCGATTTCCCGGCCGTCAAAAAAACGCTCCAGGAGACGGGGATCCGCAGCCCATTTTTCAAGCCTGGAAACGGTTACCGCGTCAACGCCGATTCCCACAATCATTCCGGGTCCCCTTCTTCCTTCCGGACAAGTTCGACCCGGATGGTTTCAGGGTCCGTCCGTTCCGCCTCGAAGCCGGGGCCCGGGGAAACGGTAAGGGGCAGCTCGTAGAATCCCGGCTCCGCCAGGGCCGAACAGTCCACGGTCAGCAGGGTCTCGCCTGTCAGCAGTTCCAGGTCGTTCTGGAGTCCCCGGATTCGCAGGGCCGCGGTGGGGGGATCCAGCAGCGCTTCCAGATCTTCCCGAAGCCCCGTAACGCCGACGGGAAGGTCCTCAAAATTTTTGATCATGATCAGTTCCCTGACAAAAGCGCTGAACTCCGCGGTCCCGTCCCCCCGGATAATCACCAGGGGATTGGGATTCATGATCCTGACCCGGAGGGTAAAATCCCCGCTGCGGTTTCCCTGATCAATTGATTCGGTGGAAAGTTCCGGTATTCCCGCCAGCAGCTTCATGGGCCCGTCAATGACGACCTGATTCGGCTCCAGGGTATAGGAAACCATTTCATAGCCGGTTTCCAGAAAGCCCTGGAAATCCGGCGACAGGGGAACGTACTTGCTCATTTTGGTATCCAGTTCCAGGGAAATTTCCATGGGCTCCAGGCTGATTTCCAGGGTTTCCGTTTCCGCGGCGGTGCCTTTCCGGTTAAGCTGTACCGGAACCTTGTACAAACCGGGTTCACCGTACCCGGTAAGATCAAGATGAGCCTCGATATCCTCCTCCGCGACATGGTAAATGCTGTTGGCATCTCCCCGCAGGGTTATTCTGATATTCCGGGGATAAGAGGCCGCGGGAACCAGCGTACCGTTCATGTCAAGCTGAAGGGGAACGGAAAAAAAACGTTCCTGCAGATCCCCCATGCGGTGGAAGGCAAAGAGCAGTATCGCCACCGCCACGGAAAGTACTTTCGCGGGCCATTTTTCGGCAATCCGGGTCAGGAGCTTCTTGTAATCCACGGCTAGCCCCCTTCCAGGGAGGTGCTTTCCGGCGGAACCAGGATGTCCTGTTTTTCCCCGCCGCCGCGGACGGTACGGTCCAGAAGTTCCTTAAGCTTGCGCTGAACTTCCAGGGGGGACAGATCGTAGTACAGTTTCGACTCATAGGCCAGGGAAATGGCCCCCGTTTCCTCGGACACCACCAGGATCACCGCGTCGCTCTGCTCCGACATGCCCAGGGCCGCCCGGTGGCGGGTGCCAAAACTTTTCCTGATATCCTGCTGTTCCGAAAGGGGCAAAAGACAGCCTGCGGCGGCGATGCGCCCCCCGTGAAGAATCAGGGCGCCGTCATGGAGGGGGCCGTCGAAGGCAAAGACCGTTATGATAAGGCTGGAAGAAATTTCCGCGTTCAGCCTGGTCCCGGTATCGGTGATGTTCCGGATATTGACCTTCCGGGGGAACACCACCAGGGCACCCCGGCGCTGCTGGGAGAGCATTTCCGCGGCGGTGACCGCGGCTTCCAGCTGGCCCAGCCGGGGCTTACTGTCCAGCCGGAACAGTTCCCCCTGGCCCAGCCTGATGATGATCTTCCGCAGTTCCGGCTGAAACACGATGGCGATAACCACAAACAGCCCTGGCGCCAGAATATTAAGCAGCCATTGCAGGGTGGTTAGTTTAAACAGGTAGGCAATGCAGTAGATCAGGGCCAGGAATCCCGCGCCCTTAACCAGCTGTATCGCCTGGGTTTTAATCAGGAGGTCGTAGGCTTTGTAAAGCAGAAAGGCCAGCAGAAGTATGTCCAGGACCGGACGGAACAGGTTATACAGTTCGCCTATCTTTTGATACCAGGTCATTCCCCGCCCCCCGCATACTCCCGTTCAAAATAACGCAGTGCCCCGGCCACCGCGGCCAGATCCGCCGCCGGGGCGGCATCGTGGACCCGGATAATGTCCGCTCCCTTCATCAGGGCCGCGGCGTTGGCCGCCATGGTGCCGGCCAGCCGGTCTTCCGGGTCCCGGCGGGTCAGGCCGCCGATAAAACGTTTCCGTGAAAGCCCCACAAGAAGAGGATAATCCCCGAAGCGTATTTCCGCAAGCCGGGCGAGCAGGAGCAGATTTTCTTCCGTTGATTTGCCGAAGCCGAAACCGGGATCAAGGATGATCTTCTCCTTCGGGATGCCCCCCGCCTCCGCCCGCCGGACCGCCCCCAGGAGGAAATTCCGCAGCTCCGCCACAAGATCCCCCGGCCCGCCGCGGGAGGCAAAGCCCAGGCCCTCGCCGTGCATCACCACCACAGCGGCGCCCCGTCCGGCGCAGAGGGGAATCATCCCGGGATCCTTCAGGGCGGATATGTCGTTGATGATATCCGCCCCTTCGTCCAGGACGGCCCGGGCAACCGGGGCCTTGCGGGTATCTATCGAAACCGGAAGGGAGGATCGCCCGCGGAACAGCCGGAGGGCGGGCATAAGCCGCCGGAGTTCCTCCTTTTCGTCGATATACGCCGAACCCGGGCCCGAAGCTTCGGCACCGAAGTCCACGATATCCGCGCCGCCGGCCTCCGCCTCCAGGGCCCGGCGGAGGGCGTCTTCGGGCCCGGGAGTCCGGTGGGGAACATAAAAGGAGTCGGGGGTGCAATTCACAATGGCCATAATCCGGGGCCGGGAAAAATCCAAAAGCGCCCCGCCGGGAAGGGGGAGCGCCTTTGGGGGATTATCTGGTATTACCTGCTTCATGCCGCTATAACAGATACGGCGGACTATTTGTTTTTATGCCTGTTTTTTCTGAGTTTCTTCTTACGTTTGTGGGTTGCAATCTTCCTGAGTTTGCGTTTTCTTCCGCAGGGCACTTCGCGTTCTCCTTAAGGTATAGACTTGAGCAAAGTATGAAGCAGGCCCCTGAAAAGGTCAAGGGTCCCCTCCGGGGGAAGCCATACCGCTTCCGGGATGGAGGCAAAAAAGGTCTCCTGCCGTTTTGCGTAACGCCGGCTGTTCCGTTTTACCAGGGCTTTTACCCCCTCCGTATCCCTGTTAAAGCCGTACCCCGCTTCCCCCGGAAGGGGCTCGAAAAATTCCCGGTATCCAATGGCCCGCAGGCCGGGATCCCGGGGGGTATAGCCCCGGCGGAAAAGTTCCTCCGCTTCGGCGGCAAGCCCCCGGTGGAACATATCCTCGCAGCGCAGTTCTATCCGCCGGTACAGGTCCTGCCGGTCCCGCCGTAACCCGGCAATCACAAAGCGGTACCCCCCCCGGACCCCTTTTCCCGGCGCGAAGGAGCTCAGGGGCCGGCCCGAAAGCCGGCAGACTTCCAGGGCCCGCAGGAGCCGGTACAGGTCGTTGGCGTGTATCCGTTCCGCCGATGCCGGATCCAGCCGGGCCAGCTCTTCAAAAAGGGCTCCGGGGCCTTTTTGAAGCAGCTCTTCCCGCAGGGAGCGCCGCACCAGGGGGTCCGAAGGGGGCGCTTCGCCAAGGCCGGAGATAAAGCTTTTCAGGTAAAACCCCGTACCCCCGGAGATAACCGGAAACTTTCCCCGGGCGGCAATATCCCCGCAGGCCGCGGCGGCCAGGCGGACAAAATCCCCCGCGTTAAACTGCTCGTCGGGATTACGGATATCGATTAAATGGTGGGGAAGCCGGGCAAGCAGCGCCGCGTCCGGTTTGGCGGTCCCGATATTCATCCCCCGGTATACCTGCATGGAATCGGCGGAAACCACCTCCGCGGGACACCCGAAACCGGTAAAGAGCTTTTCCAGCAGAGCCGTCTTGCCCGATCCGGTGGGCCCGAAGAGGATAAAAACCGGGAAAGAGCCCTGATCCGCCACGGAATGGAACCCGGCTAGGTTACGGGGATCTCCTCAATGCGGAAGTCTATTTCTTTGGTAAAGACCTGCTGAGCCGCCAGGGAAACTACCTTTCCGTCGTTTCCCTCAATCTCCGGGTCCCGAAGCATGGAAAGCTGGTAGGCCCTGCGGGATGCGGCGCAGGTTATTTCGTACATATTGCTTTTGTATTCGATAAGCTTTTCCAGGGGGAAAATCATGAAACTTTGTTCCTGCTTTCTAACATATATCTGATGCGATCATACGTCCGCACGAAAGAACAGTATACCTGTTTTTCGGAAAAAATGTAAAGCTGTAAAACCTTTTTCACAGGAATTCCGAATTCAACCACAAACCACACGGAAAAACACGGACTTTTAATTTATCCGTGTTGGTCTGTGTCTGTGGTAAAATTAAAACTCGAAGCCTGGCCCCACCAAGCCGTTATAAATTCCGCGCCGGGGTTCCGTGGGCCGCGCAGACCGCCGCCCCCAGGGCGTCGGCGGCATGATCCGGTTCGGGTATTACCGGCAGCCCCAGGATGATCCGGAGCATTTCCTGGACCTGCCCTTTTTCCGCCTTCCGCACCCCCACCACGGTCTGTTTTATCTCCTGGGGGGTGTATTCCCGGAGGGGAAGATTCCGTTCCGCCAAAGCCAGGGAGAGGACCCCCCGGGCCTCCGCGACGGCAATGGCGCTGGTAACATTGCGGCCGAAATAGAGGGATTCCATGGCCGCTTCCAGGGGATTATAGGTGTCCAGGACGGCGTTTATCCGCCGGTATATAAAAAAAAGCCGCTCCGCTCTGGGCAGGGCAGCCTCGGTTTCTATACAGCCGTGGGCCAGATAGCTTACCCGGCTTCTTTCATATTCCACAACACCCCAGCCGACGGAAGCCAGGCCGGGATCAATCCCGATGATGCGCCTCATAAACCGGCCGGCGGAATTACGGGGCCCGCGGATGCGCGCCCGCCCCGTTCATTCCCCGGTAAAGCCCTCGGGAACCGCCATATTGTGGTACACGTTCTGGACATCGTCGTTTTCTTCCAGCCTGTCGATCATCCGCAGGGCCTTGGCCGAGGCGTCGTTATCCAGGGTTATGTCCGCTTCGGCCACCATGCTGACTTCCGCGCTCAGGGTCTCGAAATTTTTCGCTTGGAGCGCTTCCATTACCGTTTCAAAATCCTCCGGAGCGGTGGTAACTTCGATAATCCCGTCCCCCGAGGACACGTCTTCCGCGCCGCCCTCCAGGGCCGCTTCCATGACCTGATCTTCGGTATACTTTTCCCCGTCCAGGGTGATAATTCCCTGGCGCCTGAAAAGCCGGGTTACGGAACCGGCCTTGGCCAGTTCCCCGCCCCCCCGGGTCAGGATATTCCGTACATCCGCGGCAGCCCGGTTTTTATTGTCGGTAAGAACCTCGATAAGGATCCCCACGCCGCCCCCGGCATAGGCTTCGTAGGTTAACTCCTCATAGTTAACCCCGTCAAGTTCGCCGGTACCCTTTTTTATGGCCCTGTCGATATTGTCCTTGGGCATATTGGCGCCCCGGGCTTTGATAATCGCGGTCCGCAGCCGGGGATTACCCTCGGCATTGCCCCCGCCCATCCGGGCGGCTATGGAAATTTCTTTAATCAGTTTGGTAAACATCTGGCCCCGCCTGGCATCGGCGGCGCCCTTGGCATGTTTAATAGTCGCCCATTTACTATGGCCGGACATAGCTACTCCTTCCTAATCGTTGAGATCCGTACATTCTGAATTTACGAAACAGGCGAACGCCTTTCGCCCCTGCCGGGTTCCCGGCGTTTTAGAGCGTTTGTCGAGGGCCAAAAACAAAAACGGGTTCCGTTTCTGTTTCCCGCAGGTTAACGGGCGGCTTCCCACTTACCCTTGGAAATAGCCTTTTCTATCGAATCCCTGACAAGCCGTTCAAACCATTCGTAATTAAAGGGCTGTTTGGTCCGTATCACCGGCTTCAGGGTAAGCTCAAGCTGATCACGGCAGGCCTCGCAAAGGTCCCTGTGGGCCACATGGAAATACGAACGCTGATTGACCGCAGTGGTTATGTCCTTATGGCAAATATCACATTTCAAATTTTTCATGACAACTCCCCATTTTGAAGAATATTCAGGATAAATACAAAACCAAGTATATCTCTTCCTAAAAAAAATGTAAAGTACTCCCATGGAGAAAAATCCGAAAGCCCCCCTGATTATTGCCGAACTGGGTACTTCCCACGGGGGGGATCCCATTAAAGCCTCGGAACTGATAGCCGCGGCCGCCGAATCCGGAGCGGACTGCGTAAAATGCCAGATTGTCTACGCTGGGGAGATTCTTCACCCCAAAACAGGGATGGTTCCCCTGCCCGGAGGGGAAATTCCTCTCTACGAAGCCTTTGCCCGGCTTGAACGGGGGCCCGGTTTTTACGGAGCCATGAAAGAGGAGGCCGAAAACCGGAGGCTTTTGTTTCTGGCCACCCCCTTCGGCCCTGCCAGCGCCGGGCTGCTGCGGGATCTGGCTCCCCGGGCGGTAAAAATCGCCTCGCCGGAACTGAATTATACCGCCCTGCTGGAAGAAACCGCCTCCTGGGGCATCCCCCTGTACCTTTCCTGCGGGGTTTCAACCCTGGGGGATATTGAAGAAGCGCTGGCGGCGGTTTCCCGGGGAGGGCCGCCGGTTACCCTCCTCCACTGCGTCACCGCCTATCCCGCCCCGGCGGAAGACTACAATCTGCGGGTCCTCCCCAATTTACGGGGAATTTTCGGCGTTCCCGTGGGGGTAAGCGATCATTCGGCGGATCCGGTTCTGGTACCGGTTCTGGCAACCGCCCTGGGAGCCGCGGCAATTGAAAAGCACCTCTGCCTGTCCCGGTCGGATCCGGGGCTGGACGATCCCGTAGCCCTGGACCCCGGGGATTTTGCCCGGATGTGCCGGAAGGTCCGTTCGGCCGCCAAATCCGGGGAAAAGGACGGGATTATCGGGGAACTAAGGGAGGAATTCGGCGGGGAACTGGTGGAAAAGACCCTGGGAACAGGACGAAAAGTCCTGGCCCCTTCGGAAAAGGCCAATTACGGCCGGACCAACCGCTCAATCCACGCCCTGCGGGACATAGCCGCCGGAGAGCTCATTACCCCCGGCATGATCGGGATACTGCGAACCGAAAAAGTCCTCCGCCCCGGCCTGCCGCCCCGGTGGGAAGGACTGGTGGCGGGAAGAAGGGCCCGCCATCCCATCCCCGCGGGGGAAGGGATACGATTTGAGGATATTTGAATATTTGAACCTTTTACCTTGAAAAAATCTGAAAAATCGGTCATAGTAAGCTTGAGAAAAGGCGGATTTTAGTTATGGCCAACACGCCGACCGGAGCGGCACAGTATTTAGCCCGTTTTAGTGGGCAAAGTATCGCATGCAGCCAGTACGCCCTGACCAAGCTGGGGATAGATCGCAGCCACTGTTCCCTTAAAATTGAAGATTATGTCATTCTCTGTATTCCCTTTCAGTTCGGTTTTAAACGTTCCCTTTTTCTGGCATCCCTTTCCCCCCAGGAGCTGGTGTTTTTTCAAAAATACGCCAATACCATCGTCAACCTGTCCATTGCCTTTATTCCCGAAGGCCGAACGGAGCCCCTTAATTTTTTTATCCGCTGTACCCTGGTCCAGATAGGCCAGATGAAAAACCGGGAAAACGTGGGCCTTTTTGTGGTGGACTATAAAACCACCCCGGACGAACTGGTGCGGATCCTGGGAACCTTTCTGGAACTTCAGGACAGGCTCCGGTTCCAGTACAACGATTACGGCAAGACCGTGATCCACATTACCCCGGAAACATCAAAAATCATGGGCTATAACATGTACGCGTCGGTGACGGACGGAACCCCCCAGGGAAGGCGTATCCAGGTGGTTAACGTAAACAGCAAAATGCTGGAACACCTGGAAGCCGCGGGCGCGCCGGTCCGGGCGCCGGGAACGCCCGTCAATTTCCAGCTGTTCTTTAAAAAGTACCGGATTTCCACTTCCGGCACGGTGGAAACCGCGGTGCAGATTCCCCAGGGGATTGTCCGGACCGTCTCAAAACTGGACTTTAGCCCCGAACTGGTGGAAGTGATCGACGATTACTGGCTTACCCTCCACAGCATGCCCCAGGCGGCAAAATAATGGCCCCTATCGAACCCCGGGTCCTCAAGGGTTTCCGGGATTTTCTGCCCGCCCAGGAACTGATCCGCCGGGGGATGATAGAAAAAATAGAAAAATCCTTCCGTTCCTTCGGCTTTGTCCCTATCGATACCCCGGCGCTGGAATACGCGGAAATACTCCTGGGCAAGGGCGGGGGCGAAACGGAAAAACAGGTATACCGCTTTACCGATCAGGGAGGCAGGGACGTGGCGCTGCGCTTTGACCTGACCGTCCCCTTTGCCCGGTTTATGGCGGAACACCGGCGGGAGCTGGTCCTGCCCTTTAAGCGTTACCACATCGCCAAAGTCTGGCGGGGAGAAAACGCCCAGCGGGGCCGGTACCGGGAATTTACCCAGTGTGATTTTGATATTGTGGGAAGCGACTCCGCGGCGGCGGACTTTGAAATTCTTTTAATGATGAGTACCACCCTGGGGCTCCTCTGCGGGGAAGCTTCGGGGGTCACCATCCGGCTGAACCACCGGGGGCTTTTTAACCGCTTTCTTGAATCCCTGGGCCTGAAGGATAAATCGGTACAGATCCTCCGGCAGGTGGACAAGCTGGGCAAGATAGGCCGGGACGGGGTCAGGAACCTGCTGGAAGATATTGCCGGAGCCGGGGCGGGTGAAAAAATTCTTGGGTATATTTCCCTGGGTGAAGGGGATTTTGAAAAGACCCTGGAAAAACTCACCGCCGCCGCGGGCGAAGGGGAAGATACCCGCAGGCTGGAAGAGCTGAAGGGATACATGAAGGATACCGGAACGGGGGGGAGTTTTGTCCTGGACCCGTCCATCACCCGGGGGCTGGACTACTATACGGGGGTGGTATATGAAAGTTTTCTGGACGAACTTCCCGGCATAGGATCGGTCTGTTCCGGCGGCCGCTATGACAGGCTGACGGAACTGTACTCAAAAGAGCCCCTGTGGGGGGTAGGGTCCTCCATCGGACTGGACCGCCTCCAGGCCGCGCTGGAAGAACTGAGCGCCCGCTCCGGCGGCTGTTCAGACGGTTCGGGGGGCGGATTTTCGGGCCGGATCCGCTGCTGCGACGCGGCGGTGGCCGCGCTGGAAACGGGAAACTCCGGCAAAGCCCAGGCCCTGGCGGAGGCCTTCCGCCGCCGGGGGATCCGCTGCGAAGTTTTCCTGGAACCGAAAAAATTAACCCAGCAGTTTATCCTGGCGGAAAAAAAAGGCATCCCCTGGGTGATCATCCCCGAAGGGGAAACCCTGACCCTGCGGAATATCGCGGCCCGGGAAAACACCGAAGGGCTTGACGTGGAAGCGGCGGCGGCGCTGGCGGCCGGCGGCTAAAGCGGGCGCCTCCGGATGCAGTACATGGCGGCGCGGGAACACCCGTACCCCGGAGAGCTGCTATAACGTCCCCCAACAGCGGCCAGCGCCTCAACATCCGCGGCATCGCCGGCCCGGCATCGTCCGCTTTCGGGCGGCGGTACGGGAAGCGGGAATAAGCCTAAAGGACACCGGCAAACCACTTCCGCGCGCGGGGAATCATTCTCCGCGCGCAGCGGATCATTCTCTGCGCGCAGCGGACCATTCTCTGCGCGCAGCGGACCATTTTCTGCGCGCGGGGAACCATTCTCTGCGCGCAGCGGATCATTCTCCGCGCGCGGCGGATCATTCTCTGCGCGCGGCGGATCATTCTCTGCGCGCAGCGGACCATTTTCCGCGCGCGGGGAACGGCAGGCCTTCTCCGGGCTTTACCTTCACGAACAGAAGAAGCGGTCAAAGTACAGGTTCGTGTCTGTTAGCTCTGCCCGTGGTAATTGATTCGCGGCTGTTGGCTGATGAGGAGGGATATATGAAAAAGCGGTTTTTTGCGGCGGGCGCGCTGTTTATGGCGGCGGCTCTTTTCGGCCAAAACGCGGCGGATTTCGAGTACGAGACCGACGGCGGGGAAGTAACCATTAGCGGCTACAGGGGAAGCGAAAAGAACGTGACGATCCCCGGGCGGATAAATAATCTGCCGGTTACCGCTATCGGAGCTTATGCGTTTTTGTACAACCGCTTAACCGGTGTCACCATCCCCGGTTCCGTTACCGTTATCGGAGTGGAGGCGTTTGCGAACAACCAGTTAACCGGCGTCACCATCCCCGATTCCGTTACCGTTATCGGAGTGGAGGCGTTTGCGAACAACCAGGTAACCGGTGTCACCATCCCCAATTCCGTTACCACTATCGGAGACTGGGCGTTTTCGGAAAACCAGTTAACCAACGTCACCATCCCCGGTTCCGTTGCCGTTATCGGAGACTATGCGTTTTGGGAAAACCAGTTAACCAACGTCACCATCCCCGATTCCGTTGCCGTTATCGGAGAAGGGGCGTTTGCGGACAACCAGTTAACCAGCGTCACCATCCCCGGTTCCGTTACCGCTATCGGAAAGAAGACGTTTGCGGTCAACCGGTTAACCGGCGTTATCATCCCCAATTCCGTTACCATTATCGGAGAGAGGGCGTTTGCGGACAACCAATTAACCAGGGTAACTATCCCCGATTCCGTTACCGCCATCGGAGCGGAGGCGTTTGCAGGCAACCGGTTAACCGGCGTCACTATCCCCAACTCGGTTACCGCTATCGGAGACTCTGCGTTTGCGTACAACCAGTTAACCGGCGTCACCATCCCGGTTCCGTTACTGTTATCGGAGCGGGGGCGTTTGACTACAACCGGTTAACCGGTGTCACCATCCCCAATTCAGTTACCTCTATCGGAGACTGGGCGTTTGCGTACAACCAGTTAACCGGCGTCACCATCCCCGGTTCCGTTACTGTTATCGGAAGGGGGGCGTTTGCGCACAACCAATTAACCAGCGTCACCATCCCAGCCAATGTTGATATGTCGGTATCGTCATTTAACAGCCTCTTATACGCGCTCTATGCCGCAAACGATAGAAAAGCCGCAGTGTATGCCTTTTCACGAAGTAAGGATGGTGATTTTGATAGTATGGTATGCAACAATACCGTTGAAATTGCGGGGTATCGCGGAAAAGCTGCAGAACTTGCCCTCCCCGAAAAAATAAACGGTCTGCCGGTTGTCGCTATTGGAGCGGCGGCGTTTACGGGAAACCAGTTAACCGGCGTTACCATCCCCGGTTCCGTGGCCATTATCGGAGATTCTGCGTTTGCGTACAACCAGTTAACCGGCGTCACCATCCCCGGTTCCGTTACCGCTATCGGAGACTCTGCGTTTGCGTACAACCAGTTAACCGGCGTCACCATCTCCGATTCCGTTACCGCCATCGGAGGCAATGCGTTTGAAGGTAACCAGTTAACCAATGTCATCATCCCCGGTTCCGTTGCCGTTATCGGAGACTATGCGTTTTGGGAAAACCAGTTAACCAACGTCACCATCCCCGCCAATGTCAATGTGGTGGGGGATCCCTTCCCCGGAAACCTGGCGGATGTTTACACATCGGGAGGCAGCCGGGCGGGGACGTATCGTTCCAGTGACGGCGGCAGGACATGGGTAAGGCAGTGACACAAAGGGATTTTAAGGAAGAAATTTTACCACGAATGAGGAGAGATGTATGAAAAAGCGGTTTTTTGCGGCGGGCGCGCTGTTTATGGCGGCGGCCCTTTTCGGCCAAGACGCGGCGGATTTCAAGTACGAGACCGACGGCGGGGAAGTAACCATTACCGATTACAGGGGAAGCGAAAAGAACGTGACGATCCCCGGGCGGATAAACAATCTGCCGGTTACCGCTATCGGAGACTTTGCGTTTGCGGAAAAGCAGTTAACCGGCGTTACCATCCCCGGTTCCGTTATCGTCATCGGAGCGGGGGCGTTTGCGGACAACCAGCTAACCGTCGTCACCATCCCCGGTTCCGTTACCGTCATCGGAGACTTTGTGTTTCGGAACAACCGGTTAACCAGCGTCACCATCCCCAATTCCGTTACCGTTATCGGAGCAGGGGCGTTTGCGGAAAACCAATTAACCAGGGTAACTATCCCTGCCAATGTGGATATGCCGGTATCGTCATTTAACAGCCTCTTATACGCGCTCTATACCGCAAACGATAGAAAAGCCGCAGTGTATGCCTTTTCACGAAGCGAGGATGGTGATTTTTATAGTTTGGTATGCAACAATACCGTTGAAATTGCGGGGTATCGCGGAAAAGCTGCAGAACTTGCCCTCCCCGAAAAAATAAACGGTCTGCCGGTTGTCGCTATCGGAGACCGAGCGTTTTGGGACAACCGGTTAACCGGCGTTACCATCCCCGGTTCCGTGACCGCTATCGGAGTGGAAGCGTTTGCGCACAACCAGTTAACCGGCGTTACCATCCCCGGTTCCGTTACTGTTATCGGAGAGGGGGCATTTGCGTACAACCAGTTAACCTGCGTTACCATCCCCGGTTCCGTGACCGCTATCGGAGACCGAGCGTTTTGGGACAACCAGTTAACCGGCGTCACCATCTCCAGTTCCGTTACCGTTATCGGAGGCTATGCGTTTGCGTACAACCAGTTAACCAGTGTCACCATCCCCAACTCGGTTACCGCTATCGGAATGGGGGCGTTTGCGGAAAACCGGTTAACCAGCGTTACTATCCCCAATTCCGTTACCGTTATCGCAGCCGGGGCGTTTGCGGTAAACCATTTAACCGGCATTACCATCCCCGGTTCCGTTACCGTTATCGGAGGCTCTGCGTTTGCGTACAACCAGCTAACCAAGGTCACCATCCCCGGTTCCGTTACCGTTATCGGAAGCTCTGCGTTTGCGTACAACCAGCTAACCAACATCACTATCCCCGCCAATGTCAATGTGGGGTGGGGTTCATTCCCCGGAAGCCTGGCGGATGTTTACACATTGGGAGGCCGCCGGGCGGGGACGTATCGTTCCAGTGACGGCGGCAGGACGTGGACAAGGCAGTAACGCGGAGGGATATTTGAAAGAAGAAATTTTATCACGAATGAGGAGGGATGTATGAAAAAGCGGTTTTTTGCGGCGATGGGCGCGCTGTTTATGGCGGCGGCCCTTTTCGGCCAAAACGCGGCGGATTTCGAGTACGAGACCGACGGTGGGGAAATAACCATTACCGGCTACAGGGGAAGTGAAAAGAACGTGACGATCCCCGGACAAATAGACAATCTGCCGGTTACCGCTATCGGAGACTGGGCGTTTTACCGCAACCAGCTAACCGGCGTCATCATCCCCGGTTCCGTTACCGCTATCGGAGACTATGCGTTTTGGGACAGCCAGTTAACCGGCATCATCATCCCCAATTCCGTTACCGCCATCGGAGATTGGGCGTTTGCGAGAAACCAGTTAACCAGCGTCACCATCCCCGGTTCCGTCACCGCTATCGGAGACTCTGCGTTTGAGGGCAACCAGTTAACCGGCGTTACCATCCCCGGTTCCGTTACCGTCATCGGAGACTGGGCGTTTGCGAGAAACCAGTTAATCAGCGTCACCATCCCCGGTTCCGTCACCGCTATCGGAGCGGGGGCGTTTTCGGGCAACCAGTTAACCGGCGTCACTATCCCCAACTCGGTTACCGCTATCGGAACGGGGGCGTTTTCGGGCAACCAATTAACCGGCGTTACCATTCCCAACTCAGTTACGACTATCGGCGCGGGGGCGTTTGCGTACAACCAGTTAACCGGCGCCACCATCTCCGATTCCGTTACCGCCATCGGAGGCAATGCGTTTGCAGGTAACCAGTTAACCAATGTCATCATCCCCGGTTCCGTTACCGTCATCGGAGACTCTGCGTTTGCGAACAACCAGCTAACCAGCGTCACTATCCCCGCCAATGTCAATGTGGTGGGGGATCCCTTCCCCGGAAACCTGGCGGATGTTTACACATCGGGAGGCAGCCGGGCGGGGACGTATCATTCCAGTGACGGCGGCAAGACGTGGGTACGGCAGTGACGCCCTGCGGCTTGCGGGTAACTCCCCGTGCAGCGGGGGTAACTCCCCGCGGTTTGCGGGTAACGCCCCGCGGCTTGCGGGTAACTCCCCGCGGCTTGCGGGTAACTCCCCGTGCGGCGGGGGTAATACCCCGCGGTTTGCGGGTAACTCCCCACATCATGCGGGTAACGCGGGGACGCCAAAACGGTCCCCCCGGCGAAAGGCGGGTTCTTGGGTATCAGACCCACTGCGAATAAAATTTTAAGGAGTTATATCATGCTTAAAAAAACAGCCTGCGCCGTACTGGCGCTGACGGCGGCGCTTGCCCTCTTCGGACAGGGTTCCGGCCAAACCCCGGCCCAGATCCGGTCCCCGGCGGATCTGGACAGGGAAACAGCCGGGCTTGCGCTCCGCATACGGCAATTTCCGGGCCTGGCGGGAAAGAAGCTGGAAGTTTCCGGCGTTTCCTTTGGCGGGCAGGAACCGGCCCTGGGGGCTTACTGGAAAAACGCCCTTATCGGCCAGCTTGCGGGGGGCGCTTTTACCGTTTTGGAGCCGGGCCTCCTTCGGGGGGATTACCGGCTGACCGGGGAAGCGGTTGATCTTGGCCAGACGATCCGGATCTTTACCCGCCTTTCGGACCGCGGTACTTCCGCGATTCTTGCCTCCTGGACCAGCGATCTGGAGAAAAGCCCTTTCCTGGAAAACCTGCTGGCGGTATCTTCCATCGGCTCTTCTCCGGTGACAGCCAGGGATCCCCATGAAGAAGATTCCCGGGAGACTCCCCTGGAGGCGACGATCAACGGACAGGCCATAGTCCGGACCATCCACCGGAACGACACGGACTGGTTTGTAATCCACCCCTCCGAATCCGGTACGGTTATAATGGAAACACGGGGCCCCGTGGATACACTCATGGAACTCTACGAAGGTTCAACCCGCCTAAGCCAGGACGACGATTCGGGCGAAGGGGGAAACGCCCGGATCAGCTGCCGGCTTGAAGGGGGAAAAACCTACATCGTCATGGTTAAGGGCTATTCCTCCGGCGACACCGGCCGGTATGAATTCCTGGTCCGTTCGGAGGGATCCGAATAACTACCCCGCCGCCCACTCCGCCGCGGCTTCCCTGAAAGCGGCGGCGGAGGCGCGGATTACCCCCTCGTCCACGCAGTAGGCAAAGCGTATCCACCCCGGCGCGCCGAAACTGCTTCCGGGCACCCCCAGGATGCGCCGCGCCTTCAGGCAGCCGGAAAACGCCCTGTCGCCGGCTTCTTCCCGGCCGGTTTCAGGAACTTTGGCAAAAAGATAGAAGGCCCCTTCCGGTTCCACATAGCCGATTCCCGCGGCGTCCAGCACTTCCTTAAAAGCCTGCCTCCGGGCGGCGTACACTTCCACCGCGACCCGTTCTTCCGTTAACTCGGCCACGATCCGCTGCATCAGCGCCGGGGCGTTGACAAAACCCAGGACCCTGGTGGCATAGACAAGGGCCGCCAGGGTATCGTCCCGGTCGCTGATTCCGGGCCCCGCAGCAATATAGCCTATCCGCTCGCCGGGAAGGGAAAGGCTTTTGGAATAGGAGGTAACCACGATGGATTCTTCGTAGGCGGAAAGCACCGGGGGAACCATGACGCCGTCATAAACAATTTCCCGGTAAGGTTCGTCCGCGACAAGGTACGGACAGCGGCCGGTCTTTGCGCCATAGCGGCGGAGCAGATCGGCAAGGGCCGCGATGTCCGCCCCGGAATAGACCCGGCCCGTCGGATTGTGGGGTGAATTGATCAGCACCGCCGCGGTTTTGGGGGACAGGGCCTGTTCTATTGTTTCCAGGTCCAGGGAAAAATCCGCTTTACTGGCCGCCTCTACCAGGACGCCGCCGTGGTTGGCCGCATAGGAGCGGTATTCCATAAAGTAGGGCCGGGGAACGACGACTTCGTCGCCGGGATTCAGGATGCTTTTGAGCGCCACGTTCAGGGCCCCCGCGGCGCCCGCCGCCATGACGACATGGGAAGGCGGCACCGTACAGCCCTGTTCCCGGGACGCTTTCCGGGCCAGGGCCTCCCGGACACCGGCATAGCCCGCGTTGGGCATGTAGCCGTGGGAACCTTTGGCGTCCTCCTCCGCCAGGCGGACAAAAACGCGGTGAAAGGCCGGAGGGGGCTCCAAATCGGGATTCCCGATGGAAAAATCAAAGACCTGGTCGGGGCCGTATTTCTTTTTCAGTTCGGCCCCCTCTTCGAACATCTTCCGTATCATCGAAGAGGATGCCAGGGCTTCTCTGACCGCAGCTGCTATGGGCATGACGCCTCCTTATGTATCGACTGCCGGATATGATACCATAAAACATGGAACAAAAAGTACCTGTCAGCGAATGTCTTGCGGCGGCGAAAGAAACCAGGGCGATGAACGTGGGAACCAACGCCCTGGAAGCGCTTCCCGAACTGCTGGGGCGGCATTTTAGCCCGGGCCCTGTTTTTATCGTGGCCGATGAAAACACCTTCGGCGCGGCGGGAAAGGCGGTCACCGACGCCCTTGACGGCCTTGACGGAGCGGGAATCCCCCGGGCGGGATCTTTTATGTTCGGCCGGGAAAGGATCCACGCCGAATACCGCCATGTGGAAACCCTGAAGGAACAGTTCCGGACCGCGGGGGAAAATTTTATCCCCCTGGTTATCGGTTCCGGTACCCTGAACGATCTGGTCAAGCGGGCCGCGTTTGAATGTAAGCTGCCCTATCTCTGCGTTGCCACCGCGGCGTCGGTGGACGGTTTTACCGCCAACGGCGCTTCCATCGTCTACGAGGAATTCAAGCAGACCATGCCCTGCGACGCGCCCCGGGTCCTGGTGGCGGATTCGGCGATCCTGGCCGCCGCGCCCCGGTATCTTTCCTCCTCCGGTTTCGGGGATCTGGCGGGAAAACTTATCGGCGGCTCCGACTGGATTATCGCCGCCACGGCCTTTGGCTTTGACGGCAAGGGGCTTATGGCTCCGGGCTCCGAAGCCATTGATCCCGCGGGCTGGGCCATGGTACAGAACGGCCTTATGGATACCCTGGAAGCTTCCCTTCCCGCGGTCCGGGGTGACAGCGCCGCGGTTACCTTTCTGTTTGAAGCTTTGGCGGTTACCGGTTTTGCCATCCAGTACTACCAGGATTCCCGGCCTTCGTCGGGGTGCGAGCACATGTTCAGCCATATCTGGGAAATGGAAAATCTTTCCGTCAACGGAATCCCGGTGACCCACGGCCACAAGGTGGCCATGGGTACCCTCGCGGCCGCCGCTTTTACCGAGTGTTTCTTTTCCGGCAGCGAGCCCCCCGCTCCGGCGTCTTCATACGCCAGGCCAAGCCTTCGGGAACGGGAAGAAGAGGTCCGCAAAGCCTTCGCGGGCCAGGACAAGGCCGCGGAGGCCGCCCTGAAAGCCGCCGGATCCAAATATCTTCCCGAAGCCCCGGCCCGCCTTTTAGCCGGCGCCCTGCGGGACTGCTGGAAGGAAGTTAAGGAAAAATGTCTGGCCCACCTGCCGTCCTACGAAAAATTCCGGTCCCTCTTCGCGGAGGCCCAATGCCCCGTAAGGCCCGAAGAAATAGGCCTTACCCGCCGCCGGGTTATTGCCGCCGCGGCCAAGGCCCAGATGATCCGCCGGCGCTATACCGTGCTGGACTATGCCTGGGATTTGGGAGTTTTTGACCAGGTGCTGAAACGGATGGAAGACTCAAGCCAGTATCTTTGGTAAGACATTCCCGGTTTATACCAGCGTCCGGGCAATCCGCACAATGTCGGCGAACACGCCGCCGGCGGTAACCTGGGCGCCGGCGCCGGGACCCTTGATCACCATGGGGAGTTTTGAGTAGCGGTCGCTGGTGATCACCACCATGTTGTCCGAATCGTTCAGGGTCCTGAAGGGACTCCCTTCGCTCTCGGCCCGGAGGGACAGCTTTGCCGCTCTCGCTTCGATAACCGCGATATACTGCAGGCCCTTCCCCGCCGCAGCGGCCCGGGCGCGGCGCTCCTCAAAACCGGCGTCGCACTTTTCCAGCTCCCCAAAAAACGATTCCACATCGGGGGCCTTAAAACAGGCCGGGGGCAGCAGGGGCTCGATGCTGACCGAATCGAATTCCAGGCTCATGCCGCATTCCCTGGCAAGGATCAGCGCCTTCCGGGCGGCGTCCATCGCGTTCAGGTCGTCCCGGGGATCGGGTTCGGTATAGCCCGCGGCCTTTGCTTCCCGGACCAGGGCGGAAAAGGTTTTGCCGCCGTCAAAGTTGTTAAAGATGTAGGACAGGGTTCCCGACAGGACCGCCTCGATGCGGCGGACCCGGTCCCCCGAAAGGAACAGATCCCGCAGGGTAGAGATCACCGGAAGCCCCGCGCAGACCGTGGTTTCGTAGAGATAGGGAATGCCCCGTTCCCGGGAATAGCCGGTCAGCATCTGGTAGTATTCGTAGCTTCCCGCGTTGGCCCGTTTGTTGGGGGTGATGATCGGAATCGACCGGGTGATGATCTCCCCGTAGGCCGCGGAAACTTCGTCGCTCGCGGTACAGTCACAAAAGGCCGTGTTGGGAAGGTTAAGGCTGTTCATGACGGCGATAAATTTTTTAAGGCCGAAGGTTTCCGGCCCGGTTTCTGCCTTCAGGAGCGGCCCGGGTTCAACCGGCGGTTCCCCCGGCCCCCGCTCCGCCGCTTCCCCGGATCCGCCGGAAGTCCGCCGTTTGAACAGCTCCTTTACCCGCCGGGGATCCAGCCCCGAGGGATCAAAAATCATGCACCGGGAATTCCCCGCCCCCGCCAGGCGGATACGGATCTGGTGCCGGTCGGCGAGGATCTCCCGGTGGCCGGCAAGCTGATCCAGCAGGGTGCCGCCGATAAGGCCCGAACCCAGGAGAAACAGGTTGACCGACCGGACACCGGCAAGGAAAAACGCCTCGTGGATAGCGTTTAACGCCTTGGTTTCGTCCTGGGAAGAAATCACCAGGGAGATATTGATCTCGGAAGAACCCTGGGCAATGGCTACCACATTGATCCCGTTCCGGCCCAGGGCATGGAATACCTTGCCGGAAATCCCCGACACCCGCTTCATCCGTTCACCCACCACGGCGATGATCGAAAGATCTTCTTCCGCCACCGGCTTGTCGATGGAGCCCTCGTTTATCTCCCGCCGGAATTCTTCCGTCAGGGCATCCAGGGCGCTGCCGCCGGAAAGGGGATCCACCGCCGCGCAGATTGAGTACTCGCTGGAAGCCTGGGTGATAAGGATAACGCTGATCTTCCGCCGGGCCAGCGCCCCGAAAAGGCGGAAGGAAAAACCCGCCACCCCCACCATCCCCGAACCCTGGATGCGGACCAGGGTAACCCGGTGCAGGGAACTGATCCCCCGGATGGGATACTCGCTGGGCTCCGCGGTCCCGGAAATCCGGGTCCCCGGCGACGACGGGTTAAAGGTATTTCGTATAACGATGGGAATTCCCTTTTCCAGCGCGGGCTTTATCGTCGGGGGATGGAGCACCCTGGCCCCGAAGTGGGAAAGTTCCATCGCCTCTTCATAGGAAATAGAATCTATGCGGAAAGCGTTTTTTACCTGCCCCGGATCGGCGGTTAAAATACCGTCCACATCGGTCCAGATTTCAACACATTCCGCCCCGATGGCGGCGCCGTAAATCGCGGCGGAAAGGTCCGAGCCCCCCCGGCCCAGGGTGGCGGCGGAACCGTCCGCGGAGGAGGCCACAAAGCCGGAGGCCACAAAAAGAGTCCCCCCGGCGGCCGAAAGCCTCTCCCGGATCCGCCGGTAGGTATCCCCGGGAATAAAACGGGCCGCGCCGTAATTGCCGTCGGTGACAATCAGGTCCCGGGAATCCAGGTATTCCGCGGCGGTCCCCGACGACCGGAGAATCCGGGTAATGAGGGGAGCGGAGAGCCGCTCGCCGAAACTCATAATACTGTCCAGGGTCCGGGGGGAAAGTTCCCGCAGGATATCCACCCCCTCCAGGGTCCGGGAAAGCTCCGTTATCGAAGCCTGTATTTCCCCGGCGGCGGCTTTTTTTTCTTCCCCCGAAAGGAAGGCTTCGCTGATTGCAAGATGGCGGTCCCGGATCTCCTCAACGGTCCGCCGCCGCGCCTCCGTCTGGCTGCCGGGGCCGGAAGCTTTTTGGGCGGCGGCAATCAGGGCGTCGGTAATACCCGACAGGGCGGAAACCACCACCACCACGGTTTTACCTGCGTGGCCGGGATCTTTTATAATGGAGACAAGTTGGGAAAGGGCCTGGGGCGAACCCACGGATGTACCGCCGAATTTAAGTACCAGCATGGGCACATCCTACCCTTTTTTGCCCGGAATGTCCACGAAGCGCCCATACATGACAGGAAACAGAGGGGCCGCTATACTATTCCCATGACCCGCCGCTACTTTGACTGGGCCGCGACCGCCGTTCCCGATGCCCTTACCCATCCCGGCAGCGCGCCCTTCGGCAACCCTTCGTCCCCGCACGGCGAAGGCCGGGCCGCCCGGGCCGCGCTGGAAGAAGCCCGGGCCCGCTGCGCCGCGGCGCTCCGGGTTAAGCCGGAGGAGCTTGTTTTTACATCCGGGGGAACCGAATCGAACGCCGCGGTTCTTTTTTCCCTGCTCCGCAGGCCCCGCCGGCCCGGAGAGCCGGACACCGCGGCGCGGGACGCGGAAACGAAGGGCGCGGAACTGCTCTACTCCGCGGTGGAACATCCCTCGGTAAAAGAAAACTGTACCGTCCTGGCGGAACTGGGACTGCGCTGCGCCGCCATCCTCGTGGACGGCGAAGGCCGGGTAAGCGAAGAAACCTTAGCCGGCGCATTGAAAAAACATCCCCGGCCAAAGATGGCGGTGATCATGGCGGTTAACAACGAAACCGGCGCGGTAAACGACCTGCCCGGACTGGTTTCGTTTATCCGCGGCCGTCCGGCGGAAAAGACAGCGCAAGGCGTTCTTCGAACGCACATCCACTGCGATCTGGTCCAGGCCGCGGGGAAAATTCCGGTTAACCCGGAAAGCTGGGGGATTGACTCCGCTTCCATCAGCGCCCACAAAATCGGCGGACCCCGGGGCGCGGGACTGCTCTGGCTCAGGAAGCCGCTGCTCCCCCTGGTCCGGGGGGGCGGCCAGGAGGGGGGAATCCGGCCGGGAACGGAAAACACCGCCGGCGCGCTGGCCCTGGCCCGGGCCCTGGAAACCCGCGCGGACCCCGCCGCGCTGGAAACGGCCCGGGAAGGGGCGGCCCGGCGCATGGAAGCCCTGATCGGCGGCCTGGAAAAAACCGGCCGCTGTATCCTTATCCCGGCCTGCCGGGCCGGGGGGAGCGGAACCCCGTCCGGCGGAGGGCTCCGCTTTTCACCCTGGATACTCCAGGCGGCCTTTCGGGGCAGGCACGGGATCATCCCCGGGGAGGTGATGGCCCGTTTCCTGGATGAACGGGGCTTCGCGGTTTCCACCGGTTCCGCCTGCTCGTCGGCGGAAAAGAAACGGCCCGTCCTTGAGGCCATGGGCATTGACCGGGAAACAGCCTTCGGAGGCATCCGCGTCTCCCAGGGCTGGTCCACGGCCATGGAAGATATCGAAGCCCTAACGGAAGCCCTGGCAGCGGCCTGCGGCGAACTGTAAAAACCGCGGCCGGCGCCCGAAGTGCGTTACTCCTCCGCCGTCTCCCGGTATTTTGTGTATGCCCGGCCGTTGAGCCGGCTGACATAACCGTAGTCATTGGTCCTGCGGCCGGTAAGCCTCCAGCGGAATGGGGATCCCCTGGCGGATATACAGATACGAGACATTCGCCGCCGAGCCGTCTTTAAAACCGCCCAGACTCAGACGGATATTCAGGCGGGTATTGCCCCGGACCATGGTCCCACCGTACACGCCGCCTTCGCCGGTACTCTTTACCGTAGATCACCAGCGCGCCGTCTTCGGCAAGGGTATGCGGGACGTTGAACTTATCAACCGTAACACTGAACGGCTGAACCGGGAAGCTCTTGAGGTACTTTCCTTCCAGGCATCTTCGCGGTTTGATCCGGCTATGCTTTTTTCAGGGCTGCCGGATATCCCGCAGGATCCGCGACACCGTCCACTGGGGCAGCGCAAAGGTATAGGGTTTGCCGGATACCGCGGCGGAACTTCTGCCGTCTGTTCCGGGCTCGATCCGCAGGGAAAGGGATGAGCCGTCCCCCAATTCCACGGTAACGCCGCCCGTCAGGGGGATTTCCGGGGCGAAAGCCCCGCTCTCCGCGGCTTCTCCCGCGAAGGGGTCCGCTATGAGGCCGGCCGAGGGATCCCCGCCGGGCAGGGCTCCCGCCGGGTCCGCCAGGGCTCCCGCCGTTTCCGCAGCTCCCGGACTGCCGGGGGCGGTGATGTCTTCCCCCTGGGCTTCCAGAATTCCCCGGATCCAGGTTTCGGCCCTGTCCCTGTCGACGGCGAAAGAATCCCCCTCCGTTATCCAGCCTTCGCCGCTGCGGACAATGCCGTAAGCGTTCGTGCCTTCCGGGCCGGTAAAATTCACCCGCACCCGTTGAACCAGATCCAGGGGCTTTTCCTCAAACAGTTTCAGATCGTACCAGGACGATCTGCCGCCGTTAACATAGGAAGCTATCAGTTTGTCCCCGGACCGGAATTCGTTTTCCCCGTTTTTTCGCAGGAACACTTCCTTCCCCGAGGGGTCTTCCTTGCCCACCAGTAAATCCAGCAGGGGAAGGCCGGGACCCCGGATAAGCAGCCGGGCCGCGGTATCCCCCAGGCCCAGTTCCCCGTGGGAGGCGGCGGAGGATCCCCGCCGGGGAAAGGCGCCCCGGGTACCGAGGAGCCGGAACAAATCGTCCACCCTGCCCTGTTTAACCGGAATTTCCAGGGTATCCAGCAGAGCGTACCAGAGGCCGTTTCTAAAGATCAGCTCCAGTTTTTCGCCCTCCCGGGTAATCTCCATGCGGTCCGCCTCCTCCCGGGCTCCCGAAGGAAGCCAGGTAAAGGACGCGCGCCGGGCGTTGATCCGGTCGGGATCAAAAAACAGGGTCAGGGCGTATACCAGGGCCAGAAGGACGGCGCCGGCAGCAAGGACGCGTATCTTTTTCTTATAGGGCATGATCCTGCTCCTTTTTGTGTTTCCGCCGGTAGAGCCGGAGGGCTCCGAAGACGATAATCACCAGGGGAAGAAGAACGATGTTCAGGAGCCGGGAAAAGGTCATGATCCCCGCCCGCTTCGCGTCATCGGTAATCCTGTCCAGCCGGCCGGAGCCGTTCTTCCGGTTCCTGATGCCCACAATATCATCGTCGTTTCCCAGCCAGCCCGCGGCCTCCAGGAGAAAATTCAGGTTCAGGCTCTGGTTCCGCTGGGTATACTGCATCAGGAAACTGCCGATATCCGAATCCCCCACCACCACAATCCGCGAATCCCGGGGGGCGGCGGGCATATCGGGCAGTTCACCGGGGGCGGTTTCCCATTCGTCCCCTTCCCATTCGCCGGTTTCCGGAACCGGCTTGCCCTTCTCTCCAAACCAGCTGGGAAAGCGTCCTTCCAGGGCCGCGGCCAGGATTTTTTCGCCGGCGGTTTCTTCCTGTTCCAGGGTAAAGAAGGCGTTGTCCTCCGGCCGGATCCTGAAGTCCCGGGTCATCAGCCATGCCTGGGGAGTCGAGGTAAACAGCGCTTCCCCTGTCACCAAGCCGGATTCGGGAAGGGTCAGAGTAATCGGACTGGCCCAGTACAGGTCCACCCCGCTGAAACGGGAGGTAAGGATATGATCGGGATTTCTGAACTCCCCCAGAACCCCCACCCAGGGGGCATAGCGGATATTCCCGGTCTGCCGGGTAACGGGGTTCTGATAGGGCATGGGAAGGGCCGCCAGATCCAGAACAAGACCGGGCCCCAGGGTTGCGCCGTATCCGGAAAGCATCGCCAGAAGCCCCCGGTCGTTTTTAAGCCGGGCTTCCCAGGTTTCGAACAAATCCACGTCCACGGTTTCCACCGCGAAGAGGACCCGCCCCCCCAGCTGTATGTAACGGTCGATGCGGTAAAGGGCGTATTCGTCCAGTTCCTCCGCCCCCCCCAGCACCATGAGCAGGGGCAGGGTATCGGGGATTTCCTCCCCCGGCCTGATTTGCAGCACCGAAAAGCCTGACTGGACCAGGGCCTGGTTCATAAAGCCGTAGTATTCGTTCCAGTCCTTCCGGGGTTCGCAGGCCATAACCCCCAGCTCCCGGCGTTTTCCGTTGACCAGCGCGCGGATGCGGCTTGTCACGTCGTATTCCAGGGTATCCAGGGAAAAAACCCAGGGGATCACTTCGTATTTATCCAGGTATTCAATCACGATTCCTGAATAGACCATGGAAAAGCTTGCTTCGTTCTGTTCAACATTTTGAAGGGGCTGGGCGGACAGGCCGAACCGCTCCGCGTCCTGCGGGTTGCTGCCCGGATCCCGGACGGTCAGGCGGATTTTCCCCCGGGAACGTTCCTCGTATTCCCGCAAGACATCGCCTATTTCCCCCGGCGCCGGATCCAGGGACCGCAGCTTGTTGGAAAGATAATAGGTTATCCGCAGATCTTCCCCGATTTCGTTTCGTAAATTTCTGGACACCGGCGAAAGGGTGTAGGCCTTGGCGCCGGTTAAATCCACCCTGAACCAGATCCGGCGGCTTAACAGAATAAGCAGGGCCATGATCACAAGACTTAAAAAAGTTATCAGCCGTTGTTGTTTCCGCGTCATATCAGCTCCGTTTTCCCGACAGGATCACCCTGGTAGTAAGAAATAAAAACAATACCGTGGTGATTACAAAAAAGGCCACGTCCCTGGAGTCAATAATCCCCTTGGAAAAACTGTCAAAATGAAAAGCCAGGGAAAGGAAATTGATCCCCTCCGCCACAACGGGAGGCAGAGTCAGGGTCAGGGTAAACTGGTTGATCAGCATGCTGAAGAGCAATACCGCCGCGCTTCCCAAAAAGGCTCCGGCCTGGTTTTTTGAAAGGCTGGAAAGGAGCAGCCCCAGGGCGGAAGCCGAAGCGCCCAGAAACAGCGCCCCCGCATATTCCCCCGCCAGCACTCCCGGGTCAAAACGGCCCAGGGGAAGGATGCTTAACGGCACCGGAAGGCTGAGGAGGAGGAGCAGGACCACCACCCCCAGGGAGGCGATGAACTTACCCAGCACCAGTTCCCACTCGGAAAAGGGCATGGTCAGGAGCAGCTCCACGCTGCCCAGCTTCCGCTCCTCCGCCCAGGACTTCATGGTAACCATGGGAACGACCAGAATAAAGGCCAGGGGAAAGGAAGCAAAATAGGGACGGAAACTGGCCATGTCCATAACAAAGTACCGCTGCAGATAGTAGAGCCAGATCGAACAAAACAATACGAAGAACAGGCATATCCCGTAAAAGGCCGGGGAATTGCTCATGGTGTACAGTTCTTTTTTTGCCAGTATCAGAGGTTTGGTCGGTTTCATTGATCCTCCCGGCCGCCGGCTTCGTCGTTGATAAGCGGCTGACCAATGGCTTCGTCATTGGTACGAATGACTTCGTCATTGGTAAGCTTTACAAATATGTCCTCCAGGCTGAGCCGGCGGCGGTTCATGCCGAGGATTTTAAAGTTTTCCGCCACGGCCCAGTCAAAGATTTTTTCACCGTCCGGAACGGCTCCCCCTTCCCGTGCGGCGGGAAGGAAAAAACTGAGCCGGCAGACGCCTTCTTCCCCGCTTATTTCGGGGTTCAGGTCCCGGTCCAGCCGGGCGCAGGCTTCTTTGATTCCCCCGGTTCCCTGGGAAGGAGAGGACGGTTTAAGGATCAGTTCCCAGGTATCCCCCCCCTTGAGGGTGCCGGCGATTTCTTCCGGGGTTCCCTGGGCGGCGATCCGCCCCTCGTTAAGGATCAGCACCCGGGAACAAACCGCTTCCACTTCCTGCAGTATGTGGGTGGAGAGGATAACGGTTTTACGCTTCCCCAGGTCCTTGATAAGGGACCGGATTTCGATGATCTGGTTGGGATCCAGCCCCGAAGTGGGTTCGTCGAGGATCAGGACCGGCGGATCGTGGATGATCGCCTGGGCCAGCCCCACCCGCTGCCTGTATCCCTTGGAGAGGGTTTCAATCAGCCTTGACCGCACCGGTTTAAGGCCGCAGCCGGTCATGCTTTTTTCCAGCGCGTCTTCCTGCTGTTCCGGGGGAACCAGCCGGGCGGCGGCCATAAAGGAAAGGTACTCCTCCACGGTCATATCCCCGTAAAGGGGAACGCTTTCGGGCAGGTAGCCGGTCCGTTTCTTGACTTCCACCGGATCGTCTTCCACCGAATAGCCTTCTACCCTGGCGCTTCCCGAGTTGGGAAAATGATAGCCGGTGAGGATCTTCATAATCGTGGTCTTTCCCGCCCCGTTGGGGCCCAGAAAGCCCAGGACCTGATCCTGGCCCAGGGTAAAGGAAATATCCTTAACCGCCTCTACCGGCCCGTACCGCTTGGTAATGTTTTCTACTTCTATCATGCGCTACCTCAATCTATAAAGTCGATGGGAAATACCATTCTGTCCCGGGTCAGGACCGTTTCGGGAAAGATCCGTTTCGCCTCTTCCAGCAGGCCCTTCAGATTCTGCTCGTTGTACCGGGGACTGTAGTGGATCAGCGCCAGTTTACGGATACCCCCCGCGGCCGCGGCAATCCGGGCGGCCTGCTCCGCGGTCATGTGTTTTTTTTCCCGGGCGCTTTCTTCCAGGTCCCGCTCGAACATCCCCTCGCAGACAAAAAGATCGGACCCCGAAACCTCCGCTTCGATTCCGGAAAAGGCCAGGGAATCGGTGACAAAACTGAATTTCCGGCCCGACCGGGGAGGACCCAGCACGTCCCGGGGGTGAACGGTTCCCTCCGGGCCGTCAACGTTTTCCCCGGCCTGAAGCTTTGCCCAGAGGGGCCCCCGGGGCACTCCCAGGGCCGCGGCCTTTTCGGGATGGAACACCCCGGGGCGGCCTTCTTCTTCCATGGCGTAACCCAGGCAGGGCTTGGTATGGCGCAGGAAAAAGGCCCGGATACGGAAACCGTCCCCCTGGTGAACAATCCCCGGTTCGGCAATTTCCCGGACCACGATCTGATAATTGATGTACATGTCCAGCACCCGGCGGCTGGTTTCGATGTATTCGGCAATCCGGGGGGGGCCATAAATATACAGAGGATCGTCCCGGTCCACCTGGCTCGAGAGCATCAGCAGCCCCGGAATCCCCGTGACATGGTCCGCGTGGGTATGGCTGACAAAAATGGCGGATATTTTTTTCCACCGGAGGTTAAGCCTCCGCAGGCTTACCTGGGTCCCTTCCCCCCCATCGAACAGAAAAAGCTCACCCTCCCGCCGCAGCAGCACCGAAGTCAAATGCCGGTACGGCAGGGGCATCATCCCACCGCAGCCGAGGATAAAGGCTTCAAGATTCATCGCCGTTTAGTATAGGGGCCGGAGGAAAAAATGTCTATTCCCCGGGCGAAGGTTACGTTTACTATCCAAACAGGCCCACAATCACCATGGACGGGGATTGCTCCCGCAAAGCGGGCGGCGGGGTAAAATGTCCTATCCGTCGCTGTCGAATACGACGGCGCCCGGATCGCCGCGGTTTTTGTCTATCCCCCGGCGGTATTTTTCCAGGGCCTTTTTTTCTTCGTCCAGCTCTTTAAACGAATAGACCGTTTTCCCCCGGCTGTCGATAACCACGTCGGGAACCGAATAGGAGCCGATTTCCCTGATAAGCCTGCCGGCGTCTTTGCCGAAAAGATCTTCGGTTACTTCCAGCGGAGCGTCCCAGACGGCGGCAAAGCCCTGTTTCCTCCGGTTTTCAAAGTCGATGGCGGCGTTTTTCTTTTTGATCCGGGCCCTGCGGACTGCGGGGACGATCCAGAAAAACAGGGAAAACAGCACCGGAACAACGCCCAGGCCCGCGGCAACGGGCGCAAGCGGAGAAACGCCGAGGCCGGCCAGGGAACCGTAGACAAAGTGGAACAGGTACGAAAACCCGGACACGTTTACGGCGGCGGGATTCAGGGCGAAATAGAGGAAATAACCGCCGAAGCCGAGGTTTACAGCGTTAATCAGGGCGAAGGCAGCATTGAGCCCGTCCTTGTTCGCGGAAAACTTCCAGGGGCCTTTAAGCGAAGGGGCGTCCCGGGAGGAATCTTTCTCCGAACCGGGGAGCAGGGAATCGAAGCGGTACACCACCGTCCCGTCTTCGGTAGCTTCCGGCATGCCGCCGTAGTTTACGCAATAGGCAAGGATTTCCCGTTCCGCCCTTTGAAAGTCCAGCCCGGAGCGGATCACAAATTCCGGAAGGGAGATGACGCCGTTTTTCTTCCGGATATAGCCGATAAGTTCCATGGCTTCCTTTTGGGCCCAGCCTTTGTTCGGGTCGCCGTCGCCGAAGACAAAGGAAAAGACCTTTTTGTAGAGCGGCCTTTCGTCTTCGGCTTTGCGTCCCCGGCCATAGCCGCCGGAATACCCGGTGTTCATGATGCTCCGGTAGAACCAGAAGCGCAGGACCATGTTCATCATCCGGGAAAGAACATAGCCGTTCCCCGGTCCGCCGGAACTCCGCCGGTCCCGGTCTTTGCCGGAGGAGCTTGCGGCGGCGGCAAAAACAAGCGCCGCCAGGGTAATCAGGAAAAAAAGGACAAAATACCCCACCAGCATGACCATAATCCACACCTTGAAGACTGCCGCAAAGAAGACTTTGAGGGCGGCGGCGGCTTTTTCGAAAAAACGGCCCAGGGCGGGGCCGAAGCCCCGGTAACGGCTTGTAAAGCCCCGGGGAAAGGAGTAGAGGATTTCCCCGGATTCGCTTACCTGGAGCCTGGCGTTGTACTCGTCCGCCGCCCGGGGAATCAGGTCCCGGATACGCTCCAGGGGAAGGGCGGTCTTTGCCGCAATATCCGCGACGGTTATCCCCCGGGTCTGCCGTTTCAGGGCGGAAACAAGGGTTTTATAGGCGGTCCCGCCGGTTTCTTTTGTCACTGTTGTATCCCACGTCCCGGAACACAGCATACACGGTTTGTAAAAAATATTCACCCATGGAACGGCCCCGATCCCGCGTTTCCCGAAATACGCGACAAAACAGAATTAGTATTCTTTTCTAAAAAATACGTAACTATTCAGCCGGAATATTTGAAAAAGCAACAAAATTCGGTAATGTATCTTGAAATACAAGGTTCATGGCTTCACTGGCCGTCATTCCCTGTTTAACACAGGTTGATATATAAC
>JAISBN010000041.1 GCA_031266175.1 Treponema sp.
GGGTTCCCCGTTCCCCCCGCAAGGTAAGTAATAATGCCTGGTGATGATGGTGGAGAGGTTATACCCGTTCCCGTTCCGAACACGGAAGTCAAGCTCTCTAACGCCGATGGTACTGCCCCTTCGGGGCGGGAGAGTAGGAAACCGCCAGGCTTTTTTTTATTCCCACGCCGCCACGCCTTGGGAGAGACCTTTTTCAAAACCCGCTTGGTTTACCCCTTGATTACTGCCGAAAGGGGTAGTAAATTGATAGAGGGGTGGTTATGTCCGATCAGAGCCAATTAGTTACCTTTCAGCTTGGCGAAGAGCTGTACGGGATAAATATTATGGACGTTAAGGAAATTGTCCGGGTGCAGGATGTCCGGGCGCTTCCCAACGCTCCCGGCTATGTAGAGGGTATTTTTAACCTTCGCGGAGAGATAATCCCTATCATTAACCTGCATAAGCGATTCCACATTAAAAAAGCGTTTACCTCTGAAGAGGACGAACTGTTATCGGGTTTTATTATTATCGATGTTGACGGAATGAAGCTGGGAGTAATCATCGACAGGGTTTCCCGGGTAGTCGCCGTTGAAAAAGAAAATGTCCAGCCGCCTCCCCAGATGCTTACGGGAATCGGAGCGGAGTATATTCAGGGCGTGGTGTGCCAGGAAGAGGGGTACCTTATCCTCCTTAATATCCGGGATCTCTTTAATCCCCGGGAGCTGCAAAAGATAGCTGAATTGAGAAGGTAAGCTATTTTCTTTCCTCCTTTTATGATAGAGTGCTTTCCATGAAGATAGAAGTCTATTCTCCAACCATCAAAAGGAAGGAGATGGATGCGGTTCTGACAGCTATGGTAGAAGACCGGGTCGGTCCCGGCGAACATACCCGGTTTCTTGTTCATACGGCAAAGGAAATCCTCGGTTTTGACTACTGTCTGGCTTTGAGGAGTCCTGTTTTTGCCCTGGAACTGGCCCTGAAGGCCCTTTTTCCCCGCGATGAGGCGGGTGTTGAAGCGCCGGAAGCGGTCAAGGGAAAGGGGGTTATCATTTCCGCCCTGTCCCCGCTTTACTATGAACAGGTTATCCGGAACCTGGGCCTGGTTCCCCTTTACTGCGACACCTGTGACGATATTCCCCTGATGTCGCCGGAAAAAATAGAAGCCCTGCTTGCGGCGGAGCCGCTCTGTATTGTGTTTCACCATACCCTGGGCTACCTGCCGGATGAGGAATTCCTTGCGGGATTGGGTATCCCGCTCATTGAAGACTGCTCCCAAAGCGCCGGAAGCCTCTTGGGAGGAAAAAAAGCGGGATCCTTCGGTGCCTTTACCATCCTGGGCCTGGAGGAACGGGACATGATTACCTCCGGGGGCGGGGCGCTGCTCTATTCGGTAAGCCGCCGTTCCGCGTCGGCCCTTCGTTCCTTTGGGGAGCTGCCCCCTGAATACCTCCTGCCCGACATGAACGCCGCCATGGCGGCGGTTCAGTTTCGGGAGGAGGCAAAGAATCTGGCAAAACGCGGGGATCTGGCCCGGGTCTATGTTCAGGCAAGCCTGCAAACCAGGCATAAGCGCTTTAGGGAGGCCGAAGGGCTGGAATACAATAACTTTGCTTTTCCCCTGATCCTTGAAAGCGGCGTCAAGGATGTAAAGGCTTATGCCAAACGCAAGGAAATTATTGTGGAAGAGGCTTTTGAAGCGACCCTGGCGGGAAGCGGGGTCCTGCCTTCACCCCAGTGTCCCTGCGCCTATTCCCTGTCCTTACGAACCGTTTTGTTTCCCCTGTATCCGAGGCTGGGGGCCGAATCGGCTTCCAGGGTAGCCAAGCTTATCATGACGATCCCCTAAAGGAAGAGAGCATGACGCAGCGGGCCCTGTTATTTGTAAACCGGAAAAAAACCGAAACCGGAATTTTGGCCGAAAAGATCGGATCCGCTCTGGCCGGCAGGGGCTTTGAAGCGGAGATAGTTTCTTTTGAAAACAAAACCGAACCCTGTCGTCCCGGCGCCTATGACATCAGTTTTAGTCTGGGGGGGGACGGAACGGTGCTGTATACCTCCCGGATTATCGCGCCCCTGGACATACCGGTGATGCCGGTTAATCTGGGAACCCTGGGTTTTATCGCCGCGGTGCTTCCCGAACAGTGGGAAACAACCTTTGATCAGTGGCAGGCGGGCCGGGCGGTAATTTCCCGGCGGCTTATGCTGGAAATTTCCGTTGAACGGAAAGGACAGGTCGTTTTTGAAAGTATCTGCCTGAACGACGCTGTTATTTCCGCCGCGGGAATTGCCAAGCTGATCCGGCTGGAGGTGGAAGCGGAAACGGCCGGAGGGAACCGCATTGATCTGGGCCGCTTCCGGGCCGACGGCCTTATCGTGGCAACCCCTACGGGTTCCACGGGCTATTCAGTCGCCGCCGGGGGGCCGATTATCGACCCGGAGATGGATGCGGTAATCATCAATCCCATTTGTCCCTTTACCCTTTCCAACAGACCCATAGTGGTACCTTCGGATGAGCGGATCTGTACGCTGGTGGAGGCGGAACAGAGGAGCGCTGTTCTCTTAACGGTGGACGGCCAGATAACCGAGCCCCTGGATCCGGGGGACCGGGTTATTACCCGGAGGGCGCCCTATGCCCTTAAGCTGATCGCCTCGGATCGCTGGGTATTCTACCGGGCTTTGAGGACCAAACTTGCCTGGTCCGGGGGGACTTCCCAGGCTTCCTATGAGGGGGGAAGCGATGCTTGAAGAACTTTCCATACGGAACTATGCCCTTATTGACAATCTTTCCATTGCCTTTGAAAACGGTCTTAATATTCTTACCGGGGAAACCGGCGCGGGCAAGTCGATTATTGTCGGTTCCTTAAGCTTTCTTTTGGGCAGCAAAGCGGATGCCGACGTGATTCGTACCGGCAGCGAGGAAGCGGGAGTTTCCGCCCTTATCAGCATCGCGGAGGACAATGCCGACGTATATAACTGGCTTGCCAGCCGGGATATCGCCGCGGAGGACGGAACCCTCGTAGTCCGGCGGAACATTAAACGGTCCGGCCGTTCTTCCATCTATGTGCAGAACATATCCCTTACCCGGGGGGATTTGGAAGAACTGATGGGGAAACTCTTTGACCTTCACGGCCAGCATGATCATGAATCCCTGCTGCGCAGGGACACCCACCGCCGCTGCCTTGATCGTTTTGCGGGTATTGAAGAAGAGGTGGCGGCTTTTAACAGCCTCTTTACCGCTTTGGCGGAAAAAAAGAAAGCCCTTGACCTTTCCCTGGATTCGGAGCGGAACCGGGAAGAACGGATAGAGCTGTTGTCCTATGCGGTGGACGAAATAACCAGGGCCGCCCCCAGAACGGGGGAAAGCCGGGAACTGGAAGCGGAAGCCCAGCGTCTCGCGTCTTTTGAAAAACTCAGCCGGGAAACGGAAAACGTAGCGGCCCTGCTTTTTGACGGGGAAATGTCGGCCCTCTCCCTGACCAGAAAGGCCCGCAGTTCCCTGGAGGCCGCGGCGTCCATGGACGAAAGCCTGGCCGGCGCATCCAGGCGGATGGAGGATCTCTATTATGAGGCGGAGGATCTGGCGGAGGAACTGCGGAATTACCGGGACGGCCTTTCCTATGATCCGGGGCGGCTGGAAGAGGTGGAAGAACGGCTGGGCCTGCTTTTCCGCCTGAAAAAAAAGTATGCCGGCCGGGACGGTCTTGCCGGACAGGACGAAGGGGCCGGGACCCGTTCCGATGAAGAGGGGGTTCTGGCCTACAAAGCCCTGGCGGAACAGGAAATCGAAGCCCTTTCCCAGTCCGAAGAAAACAGGGAAAAGCTGAAGGCGGAAATAGCTTCGCTGGAAAAAAACATAGCCGCCAAAGCCGCGGAGATCAGCCTTAGGCGGAACGATGCGGCCCTTCGGCTGGGGGAGCAGATCAACGCGATCCTCAAGCGCCTTGGCATGCCAAAGGCGCGGTTTGCGGTTACCGCGGCGTCCAAGGGCAGGGGGCCCGGGGGCAACCTGATCTGCGGCCCCTGGGGGGCGGATGACGTGGAATTTCTTATTTCGGCGAACCCCGGCGAACCCCTAAAAGAACTGGCCCGGATCGCTTCCGGGGGGGAACTGTCCAGGGTTATGCTGGCGGTCAAGACGGTGCTGGCCCGGTCGGATACCATAGAAACCCTGGTCTTTGACGAAATTGACACCGGCATCGGCGGGGAAGTGGCTCTGGCGGTGGGGGAATACCTGGAAAAGATCGGCGCCATTAAACAAATTTTTTGTATTACCCACCTGGCAAGCATCGCCGTCAGGGCTGATAATCATATCAGGGTGGAAAAAAAGGACGCCGCGGGCCGTACCCAAACCGCCGTCCGTCCCCTTTCCGGCAAAGGCCGGCGGGAAGAAATTGCCCGGATGCTCGCGGGAGATTCGGCGGGAGCCGCGGCCCTTGCACATGCGGATGATTTACTGTCAAAATACGGTAAAGGGAAATAGACGGGCGAAGAAATATGGCAAAATTTTCCATTGAGGAACGGAACCAGTATCACGAAAGGATAAAACCCTACCGGGATAAAATTGTGGAAATCGGCGGCAGGGAAAAGAGCCTGCTCCTGGAGATTCAGAAAAATCCCGCCGGGACCGCCTTTAAACGGCTTACCCTGGTTGATGAGATGCTTAATCTTGCTTCCTACCACATTCTCATCAGCCTGGTGTCCCAAACCCGCCTTAAGGTAAAAGAAGAAAATGCCCTGAACGACGGCAGAAAATCCCTTTATAAAAGCGTTATTTACCTGGAAGAGGTGGTATCCAACTATGTGGATGTTCCCTATTCGGATTACGAGGAAAAGCTGGCGGAAATAGCTTCCATGGATGCGGCAAAACGCTACCGCCTGATCCGCAAGATGGGGCTGGCGATTAACCTGCTGGAAGAAGCCTATGGGGACAATACCAAGTGGAGGTGGTCTTTTGTTGAGCTGGAAGGCCGTTTTGCCGCGACGGCCAAAAATATCATTGATTTAAGAAATGCCGTGGCCAATACGGATCCCCGGTCTCCCAATTACGAACCTACCGTGTATCATCTGCGGATGATCAAAAAGCTGCTTGGTCAGGCGGCGGACCGGTACCGGGAAAAGTACGAGCTGTCCACCAATCGGGTTGACGACTTTAAGCAGGGGATTCATTTTCTTGGCGCCCTGCGGCGCCTTCATGTTCTTATGGGCGACCGGGATGACGCGGAGACCGCCAAGAAAAAACTCGAAATCTGGTCCCAGAAGCTGGAAACCGATATAAAGCGCATGGAAACCCAAAAAAAGGCGTAGAGCCTGAAAAACTTGGAAAGACGAAAAGGTTAAAAAGACAGTAATTGAGTTCCGATAAACACAGATCCGGTAAAAAGATCACCCTGGGAGAATTCCGGACCATTCTACCCTATCTAAAAAAGTACCGCAGGCCCTATGTTCTGGGTTTTTTGTGTCTTATCGTGGTGGACGGGGCCCAGGCCCTAATCCCCCAGTTTATCCGGAGAGCGGTGGATTTGATTACCCTGGGGGACTTTGAGTGGTTTGCCGTGTTCCGCCTCTGCCTGGCCATGCTGGCCGTTATGGCGGTGATTGCCCTGGGCCGTTTTTTGTGGCGCTGCTGTATCCATGGTTCTTCCCGCCGCATTGAAACGGAGCTGCGGGATACTCTTTTTGCCCACCTCCTTTCCCTGGCGTACGACTTTTACCAGAAAAATAAAATCGGCGACCTGATGGCCCGGTCGATTAACGACATCGGCGCGGTGCGGAATGCCCTGGGCTGGGGGCTCGTGACATTGGTGGACGGAACAATTATGGCCGCGTCCATCCTGGCGATCATTTTTATCCAGGACCCCCGGACGGCGGCCGTGTGCGTACTGCCCCTGCCCCTGATTACCATTGTCATGCTCGCCTTCGGGAAAGCCATGGGCCGCCGTTTCCACCGGGTCCAGGAAAGCTATTCCGCCATGAGTAATACGGTTCAGGAAACCTTTGCGGGAATCAGGGTGATAAAATCTTTTGTCAAGGAATGGTGGTTTGTCAAAAAATTCGCCGCGGTCAACGACGATTACCAGGAAGCCAACATGGACCTGGTTAAAATCTACGGTGCTTTTTTCCCCTTTGTCAGCTTTCTTGCGGGACTTACGACGATCATCCTCCTTTTGGCGGGGGGCCGCCGGGTGGTCACGGGGTACCTGACTCCGGGGGAACTGGTAGCCATTTTCAGTTACCTCCAGATGCTGATCTGGCCCCTGATGGGGGCGGGATTTATGGTCAACATGATCCAGCGGGGGGCGGCGAGCATGGGCAGGATCAACGAAGTGCTGCAGAGCGAGCCCTCTATCCGTTCTCCTTTAAGGGTTCGGCCCCGGTCTGGCAGCGGGGCCCTGCCCGCGGTGGAGCTGCGGAATCTGGTTTTTCGCTATCCCGGGGAAGATAAAAATCCCGGTGAACAGGAATCCCCGGCGCCGAATGTGCTGAACGGGATTTCCCTTGCTATCCCCCGGGGAACCGTGACGGGAATCCTGGGGAGGACCGGTTCGGGAAAATCCACCCTGATAAAAACCCTGATGCGGATGGTGGATCCCCCCGCGGGCAGCGTCTTTGTGGAAGGAACGGATGTCCGCGACTGGGACCTGGGAGAACTGCGGATGCTTTTTGGGGTAAGCCCCCAGGACAGTTACCTTTTTTCGGATACCATCAAAAACAATATCGCCTACGGCGCGCGCCCCCGTGCCGGAGAAGACGCCGATCCCCGGGCCGCCCTTTCCGGAGCGGCCCGCATGTCGGCCCTGGACAGGGACCTGGAAGCCTTTGGCCGGGGCTGGGATACCCTTATCGGTGAGCGGGGGCTTACCCTTTCGGGGGGACAGAAACAGCGGGTCGCCATTGCCCGGGCCATACTGGCGGTCCCGGAAATTCTGGTGCTGGACGACGCGTTTTCCGCGGTGGATGCGGAAACGGAAAAGCGGATCCTCGCCGCCATCCTGGACGACAGGCACGGGAAAAATTCCCCCTCCAAAACAACGATCATCATTTCCCACCGGGTTTCCACCTTAAGCCGTTCCGACATGGTGGCGGTCCTGGAAGAGGGACGGATCAGCGAACTGGGCAGCCCGAAGGAACTGCTGGCGGCGGGCCGCTTTTTTACCCGGATGGCCGCGCTCCAGCAGCTGGGGGAGTCGGATCATGGCTGATTACTTTGAGACCGAAGAGGTCGTGAAGGAATACGATTCCCGGATTACGGGCCGGATCCTTTCCTACCTTAAGCCCTATAAGTTTCTTACCGCCCTGGCCCTCTTTGCCCTGATCTTTTCCACCCTGGGAGAACTGTTGGTTCCGGTGCTGCAGCAGCGCCTTATCGACCGGGCGGTGATGTCCCGGTTTCTGGCCCTTAAACTTGACGGGAAGCCTGCGGAGGCTTTTTCCGGGGAACTGGGGCCGGAGGCGTTTACGGCCCTCTCGGAATTGACGGAGCTTCGGGGCGTCCTTTTGGCGGGGGACTATCTTTTTATACCCCGGGACGAGAAGCTTAAAATTTCCGAAAAGGCGGAAAAGGAGCTCCGTTCCGGGGGAATCCTGGAAGAAGGCCAGTGGTACGCGTTTCCCCTCCCGCGGGACTCGGGAAACGTTCAGGGGGTGATTGCAAACCATCCCGGCGTGTTTGTTTTGGGGCCTGGCGCCGCGGCCCTGAGGGCGGAGGATCTTGCCGCCCTTTCTCCGGAGGAAAAGGAGCTTGTCCGCGGAGGGGATCTGTCCCTGATTACCCGGATGGTGGTCATCCTCCTTTCCGTCCTGGTCCTGATTTTTTTGTTTACCTTTGTGGAAACCTGGACCTCGGTACTGATAAGCCAGCGGGTGATGAAGGACATACGGCTGGAACTGTTTCAAAAAACGGCGTCCCGGTCCACGGCTTTTCTTTCCCGGAATCCCGTGGGCCGCATCGTTACCCGGCTGACCGGGGATGTGGAAACGATCAACGAATTCTTTACCAGCGTCCTGATTGCCTTTTTAAAGGATTTTTCCGTCATGGCTGGCTCCCTGGTTACCCTCTTTATCCTGTCTCCCAGGCTTGCCGCGGTGGTGCTTCTGACCCTGCCGCCGGTGCTGCTGGTAACCGGGTTCAGCAGGGTTAAGGCCAGGGACGCCTTCCGGCGGCAGCGTACCGCGTCTTCCCGGCTTAACTCCTACCTTTCGGAACGGCTTTCCGGCATTCAGGTGGTTCAGCTGTTTCTGGGGGAACAGCGGAGCAGGCGGGAATTTGAAGAGCGGGACCGGGAGTACCTGAAGGCCAACATGGCGGAAATGTACGTATACGCGGTTTTCAGGCCCATTATCGACTTTCTCTCCACCCTGACCACCGCGGCGGTGATCGCCGTGGGGGCAAACTTTGTTTTAAACCTTTCCCTGTCCCTGGGCGTACTTATCGCCTTTATCAACCTGGTGGGGCTTTTTTATTCGCCGGTGATGGACATTGCCGAAAAATACACCCTGCTGCAGTCCGCCATGGCCGGGGGCGAGCGGGTCTTTGCCCTGCTGGATACGGGAGAACGGATCCCTGGCGGAGGAACGCGGCACATTGAAAGCGAAGGCAAAAGCCTGGTCCGGGGGCGGGTTGAATTTAAGGATGTTGTATTTTCCTATAAAGAGGGGGAACCGGTCCTTAAAAACGTAAGCTTTACCGTGCATCCCGGCGAAATGGCGGCTATTGTGGGGTATACCGGCGCGGGAAAGACCACCATTACCAGCGTCCTTACCCGGCTTTGGGATATACAGCAGGGCGGCATCACCCTGGACGGGATACCCCTTAAGGAGATACCCCTCGAGGAGCTGCGCCGGGCGGTACTGCCGGTCCTCCAGGAGGTATTTCTCTTTTCCGGTACCGTGGAGGAGAACATTTCCCTGGGGCTTCCCCTTTCCCGGGAACAAATTGCCGCCGCCGCCCGGGCGGTTCACGCCCATGAATTTATCGAACGGCTTCCCCAGGGTTACGACACGGTCCTCTCCGAAGGGGCGGTGAATATTTCTTCCGGCCAGCGGCAGCTCTTGAGTTTTGCCCGGGTGATAGCCCACAATCCTGCCCTGGTGATCCTGGACGAAGCCACCAGTTCCATCGATACCGAGACGGAACGGCTTATCCAGATGGGGATACAGCGGATTCTTTCCGGCAGGACTTCCATCGTCATTGCCCACCGGCTTTCCACCATCCGCCACGCGGACAGGATTCTTGTCCTCTCCGGCGGCCGTCTGGTGGAAGAAGGAAAGCATGACGCCCTGATAGCAAAGGACGGCCTTTACGCGGGACTGTACCGGCTCCAGTTTGAAGCGGATCGGGACGGTGAAAATGACAGGCCGCGGAATGTGAATCTGGGATGATCCCGGTCAGCCGCCTCCCAGCATGTCCGAAAGCCGCCGGTAGGTCTGGTTTACCTCGTGCTTGACGGCGGCGTCCACGCCGTCCCCCAGTTCGTCGATAAGCGCTTCCAGGCTGGCGATGCTTTCGTTCAGGGCGGTGTGAAAACCCCGGGAACAGCGGAACCAGTAGCTGCCGGCGCCGCTGGTAAAGAGGGTGATGAATCCCAGTTCCTTCGGCGTTCCGTTCCTGTTCCGTCCGCCGTGGACCGCGGGCTGTAATACGAGGGGAAGCTGTTCCACCAGGGCGGCCAGGCCTGCCTCGGGGGAATAAAATTTTTCCTTCCGGGGCCATGTCCGGGCAGGCGCGCCCTCCAGGTCCAGCGCGGGGAGCAGCGTCAGGATCAGGGACAGCTTTTCCCCCGCCAGCAGGGTATAGCCCCCCGCCAGGGTGATGACCCCCCGCATGCCCCGGTACTGGCCGGGATCGGGCGCTTCCGCTCCGCCGGGTCCCTTTAAAAGGACCAGCTTTTCCCAGGGCAGGGTAACAAGCTTTTTCCCCCCGGCGGTTTCCACGGAAAAGATTTCGCTCCCCAGTTTGATGTTGTTGGTAAAATCCCGGCCCCCCTTTTTACGCCGCCTTCCTTCCGTACCGGAGGCTTCGCCGTTCCGTTCCGTTTCTTTTACCCCCCCCAGCTCCCGCAGCAGGATGGGGCTGATTTTCCCCAGGGTTTCCAGCGGCAGGGGGCTTACCGACATGGCGTATATCCTGGTGGTCCTGACAATTTCCCCCGCCACGATGTACCGGGGATCTTCCCTGAACATCACCGATCCGGGGTGGATCATGATCCGGTCCGCGGTCAGGCTCCGGTACATGGCCTTGGAGAATCTGCCGGACCTTTCGTTTCCTTCCCGGACGCAGACAAACTGGATAAGCCCCCGGCCCACGCAGCAGAGGTAATCTTCCGCGCTGCCCCCCGAAAGAACGGGGATGTTCATGGCGGAAATGATTTCCTCCAGCTGGGATGTAACGTTGGCAATCTCCGCCATGGCCCGCTCGTCGAGGTAGTTCTTTTGACAGAACTGTTCCTTGCCGGGGGCTTCGGTATAGGAGCGAAAAAGGCGCAGGTAGGACACAAAGTCCCCGTGGGGATCCCGAAAACCGTGATGAGCCCGGCGGGCGTCCATCTCTTCCCCCGGGGGAAGCACGTAGGGGCTTTGGGTGGAAAGAAAGGCCGCGGCGATAACCGTTTCCCTGAGTACCCCGGGATAGCGCATAATCGCTTCCACGATGATCCGGGACTGCCGGGGGGCCAGGGGGAATTCGCTCATCAGCTTTCCGGTTTTGGAAAGGGTCCTGTCTTCTTCCAGGGCGTCCAGCAGATTAAGGGTTTCAATAGCGGCCAGGATCCCCTCCCGGCCCGGGGGAGAAATAAAATCGAACTCTTCATAGTTGGTGATCCCCAAGTCGGCCATCCGAAGCACCACTTCCGACAAATCGGTCCGGTAAATTTCTTCGGTGGTAAAAAGGGGCCGGTTTTCAAAATCCCGGCGGGTATAGAGGCGGTAACAGCTGCCTTCCCTGGTGCGTCCCGCCCGGCCCTTGCGCTGGTTTGCCGCGGCCTTGGAGATGGGAGATTCCACCAGGCTCGATGTAAAGGTCCGGGGATTGTAGTAGTTCAGCTTGGAAAGCCCCGAATCCAGCACCGCGGTAATGCCGTCGATGGTAACCGATGTTTCGGCAATGTTGGTGGCGATCACCACCTTGGTCTTTCCCCGGGGGGGATCCGAAAAAATTTTTTCCTGTTCCTCCCTGCCGAGCCTGCCGTAAAGGGGAAGGATATGCAGGTGCTTTCCCGCGGGACCGAAGACCAGGCGGTTCATGCAGTCCTTGATCATCTTTTCGCCGGGTAAAAAAATAAGGATGTCCCCGGACCGCCGTTCGCTGATAAAGCGTTCGGTGATGGCGTCGATTTTTGCCAGCAGCGCTTCCGCCGCAAGGTTGCCGCCGGCCGGGCCGTTTCTTTTTTCCTCCCGTTGTCCGTTTCGCCCGTCCCGGGAGGGCCGGCCGTCCCGGGACGGGGGGCCGCCGTTCCGGGAGGGTCGCCCGCCGTCTTCCGCGCCGCTGTCCACGCCGCCGCCGATAACCGGCGGATCGTACACCAGGGTAACGGGAAAGGTCTGTGCGTCTATTTTGACCACCGGACATTCGCCGAAGTATTCGGAAAATACTTCGGCGTTGATGGTGGCGGAAGAAACAATCACCTTGAATTCTTTCCGTTCCTCCAGAACCCGCTTAAGGAGGCCCAGAATAAAATCGATGTTCAGGCTCCGTTCGTGGGCTTCGTCGATCACCATGACGCCGTAGCGGGAAAGCCAGGGGTCAAGCTTCATCTCCTGGAGGAGGATGCCGTCGGTCATGATTTTTATTTTTGTATCGTTCCCCGTCCGGTCCTCGAAGCGCATCTTGTAGCCCACGGGACAGCCGGGATCGCCGGGGCCCGCGAATCCCAGCTGCCGGGCGATAAAACCCGACACCGAAAGGGCGGCGATCCGCCGGGGCTGGGTGACGCCGATAATGCCGTGCCGGCCGTATCCCGAATCGTGGAGAATTACCGGAAGCTGGGTAGTTTTGCCGGAGCCCGTGGGGCTTTCCACCACGATTGCCTGGTTTCCTTCCAGGGCCGCAAGGATCAGGTCTTTGTGCTGATAGACGGGGAGGTCGAGGTACTTCATTGCTTATAAGTATACTGTTTTCGCCGGGAACGGGGCTAGCCGGCTGTCCGCTAAATTGTCTATACCGAAGCCGGCATTACCGGTTTCCCGGTAATTGTAAATGACATACCATATGATTGTGTATTGGAAAACGGACATGCCGGCGGCGCGGAAAATTATGTGCTAAAAATCGTAAAAAATGACGGTTCGCTTATTTCAGAAGAACGGCGTACCGTAAAATATGAATCGGCGGAGATCTGCGGTTATCTTGCTGCTCCTTTCCCCGGGAAATATGCTGTGGTGGTTCTTGAGATAAGAGATACAAAAAACGCGTTTTATCATTTTTTTGAATTTGATGTAAATGAAGCCCTGTTCATCACGGAATGACGGAGGAGACCACCGGACACCATAATCCCACATCCCCTTTCCCGTTTTCGTAGCGGCAGCAGACATAGACCGTTTTGCCCGAGTCCCCGGCGTCGAAGACCAGCTTCTCCTTTTGCCGCCGGGATACGCAAGGGTCACCGCGGGGGTCCCTCCGGGGGTGGAATCCTCATTTTGCGGCTGCTTTTTGCCTTGAATCCCAGGGCTGTCCAGTCGGACAGATCCAGCCCGGGTATTTTAAAATAGAGGTTCCGGAAGAGCCGCATGTTTGCCCTCGGGACCCTGAAGGCTTCCCGGGTCTGGATGGCGACCACGGTCTTTTCGCTGTATCCGTTCCGGCTGTCCCCCGAATTATCCTCTGAGTTGTCGTGCTTCTGGTAACCCGGATGGCCGTCCATTTCGGCCTCAAGCACCCGCTGCAAAAGCCTGCCGGTAAGCTGTTTTACCAGTCCGTCCTGCCCGAGGACTTCATCCTGGGTCAATAACCCTGCCTTATACTGGTCAGCCCACAGGCATATCAATTCCACAGCTTGGGTCATATCAAAGCCCCCGCCCGGCCGCATGGGCGCCTGTACCCCGGAAGCCGCGATGGAGGCGGCAATATCCGTCTGAGGCATAACCACCTGCGGGGTATCATTGACCCCGCCCAATATGGGAGGCGCTGCGGATAACCCGGACATTCCTACCAACAGAACAAAAAAAAACAAGAAAGAGCTTTCACATTCTTTCTCCTCAAAATATCATTAAGCCGCACATGACGGCTTTTTTCCAAACTAAATAATCATGCCCCCGGCTTGCTCTATGGCCCTTTCTGCGGGGTTTCCCGGAAGGAGAGATTCATGGGTGTATTTTTCTGCCGTAAAATCGCAGAATTCTTTTTATAAATTGCATCCCCGTCAAAAATTACAATGTCAACAACTTGCGGATTAACCGTGATGTTTACCGCCTCATAGCCCATGTTCTCTATTGAGGTCAATAACTCAATCAGCCTTTTTAATTTAATCTGTTTCCTCTTCTGTCGGGTGGTTTACTTCCCCGCCAGTTTCCAGCCCAGCCAGGCCCCTAATCCGATACAGGTCGGCACGGCAACTATCAA
>JAISBN010000021.1 GCA_031266175.1 Treponema sp.
GTGCTATTCCTATCAACCCCAGCAGGAGTTCTGGGTCGGGACCCTTGCCCAGAATGAGGAGACTGGTTATAGCTTTACCGCCCTATCCGCCGTGCCCTACGTCGTGCAATGGGAGGACAACAACACCGGCTCCGGCTCTAAGGGGTATACCGGCGATATTACGGTAAAGGCCTATCGATCCGACTTAACCGAGATACCCGCGCTTCCAGCCTATGGGTCTGCCATCTTTACCCTCGCCGCGGGGGAGACGATCCAGCTGCGCGTTATAGCAACCGCCCCCGGCTCCTACGGGATCCGGTGCTATCAGCCCCAGCAGCAGTTCTGGACCGGGACCCTTGCCGCGAATGGTTCTGCGACGCATACATTTCCCGTATCCGCCGGAACCTACTTCGTGGAATGGGCGGACAAAAACACCCCCCCCGGCTCCCTGTTGTATACCGGCGATATTATGGTAGAGGGCCAGGTATCCTACGTGGTGGGAGGAGGAGCCCCCGTTAAATTCAAGGATAAAAAAACGGGGTTCGAACCCATTACGCTCACCGCGGAGGGGTCGATCATTCTGACGGTTACCGCTGAAGCAGGCGGCGGGGGCAGCTACAGGATAGTTATTTACAATTAGCAAAGAGGAGAGAGTAAGAACAAAGAGCAGGGAGGAAAGGAAGAAAAGAATGGTGAATAGTATGACAAAGGCGGGATTTTCTATGTTTGCGGACGGGAACGAAGCGCTACACGGTTTGCGAAATCTCTTTACGCACCAGGCGGCCGACAATAGCCTCCGCCGTGGTATGTTCCGCCGCGGCTTTAACGCGGAGCCAGTCGCGGCGGCATTTATGCCGAAACAACTGGCCCGCGTTTTTCAGAAAGGGCGACGGGGTAGAACCGGGCAGTTACCTTCCTGGAGCCCCCAGAGACCTGGATATGCCCAATTAAGGCATCCGGTCCCTCTGGTCAAAGTTTCGCTGAGCTATACGAGTATACTATCCTCGGTTTCGGGAGAGGAAAATCCTCGAGATACTTTAAGTAGGATTTCCAGTTCATGGTTGAAGTATACCACAAAGGCCCAAAAATCACCATCCTTGGTGATTTTTGGGCTTGGCCGCTAATACTCTTTTCCCTGCTCAATGCCCATGATCATATCCACCCGCTTCTGGTGGCGGCCCCCTTCTTCAAAGGGGGTTTCCAGCCAGACCCGGACTATCATTTTTGCCAGATCGGGACCCACCACCCGGGCTCCCAGGGCAAGCATATTCGCGTTATTGTGTTCCCGGGACATTTTTGCTGAATAGCAGTCGGAGCAGACCACGCAGCGTATGCCCTTTACCTTGTTGGCCGAAAGGGAAATACCCACCCCGGTTCCGCAGATAACGATCCCTTTGTCACATTCACCGGACTTCACCGTCCTGGCGGCCCAGTACCCCCACAAGGGATAGTCGGTGCTTTCCGGGCTGTTGGTTCCCAAATCCTTATACGGAAGCTGTAACTCATCCAGAAGGCCGGCAATTTCCCGTTTTAACCCTATGCCGGCATGGTCGTTCGCCAGTACTATCATGATTCCCTCCTCGCCGGAAACATTCCGCGGCGCATACTCCATGATACACGCACTACAGGCCCCCAGGCAAGCTTCGGGCCCGGCGGGTCCGCCGGGAACTATAAACGCCGGGGGCAATTGCGCTATACTCACCCCATGGAAAGAGAAGTTTCTGTTTTACCCCCGGAACGCTACGGCTATGATTTTATCCCGCCGGAATACCTGCCGCCGGGAAAGGACGAATACTGGCTGCGGAACCGCCAAAGTCCCCGCCGCCCCTGGCGTCACCTAACGGACAGGGAACAAACGGCGCTGGAACAAAACGGGTGCCGCTCCCCCCGGTGGGAAGACGTGCTGGTATGCGATCCCTTTGAACCGGCGCTGGTACGGGCCGCGTCGTTCTACGGCCTGGTCCGCATCGGCGTCCTCGGGAACGTGATCCTGGGGCACCACGATTTTTCCGTTCCCGCGGGGATACGGAACAGTACCCTGGTTTCCTGCGACGTGGGGGACGACGTCTCCATCCAGGACTGTTCCCTTATCTCCCGTTACATCATCGGGGATCGCTGCATCCTTTCCCGGATTGACGAAATGGCGGCCTCCAACCACGCCAAGTTCGGCTGGGGCGTTGTAAAGGACGGCGAGGACGAAAGCGTCCGGGTATGGATAGACGTGATGAACGAAGCCGGGGGCCGGTCTATTCTTCCCTTCCCGGGGATGATCCCCGCGGACGCGTATCTCTGGGCCGCCTACCGGGACGATACGAAACTGGCGGAAAAACTAAAGGAAATCACCCAGGGCGATAACCGTTACCGGGGCTGGTACGGAACCGTGGGGAACGGGACGGTGATTAAAAGCTGCCGGATCATCAAGGATACGGCGGTGGGAGAGGGGGCCTATATCAAGGGGTCGAACAAACTGAAAAACCTTTCAATCCTTTCTTCCGAAGACGAGGCGGCCCAAATCGGGGAAGGGGTGGAACTGGTAAACGGCATCATCGGTTACGGCAGCCATGTGTTTTACGGATCCAAAGCGGTCCGTTTTGTTCTGGGTAACCGGTGCAATCTTAAATACGGCGCCCGGCTTATCCATTCGGTACTGGGGGACAATTCCACCGTATCCTGCTGCGAGATTCTCAACAACCTGGTCTTTCCCGTTCACGAACAGCATCACAACAATTCGTTCCTGATCGCCGGCCTTATCGAAGGGATGAGCAACATGGCCGCGGGGGCTACCGTGGGAAGCAACCACAACAGCCGGGCCAACGACGGTGAAATCCGGGCGGGCCGGGGCTTTTGGCCGGGCCTTTCGGTTACCCTGAAACATTCCAGCCGCTTCGCGTCGTTCTGCCTTATCGTCAAGGGGGACTATCCCTACGAGCTCAACATTCCCCTTCCCTTTGCCCTGGTCAACAACAATGTCCGCCGGGACCGGCTGGAAGTCATGCCCGCCTATTTCTGGATGTACAACCTCTATGCCCTGGAACGGAATTCCTGGAAGACGGGGAACCGGGACCGACGCAGCCACAGGCTCCAGAAGATCGATTCCGACTACCTGGCCCCGGACACGGCGGAGGAAATTATCGCCGCCATGGAACTGATACGGTCCTGGATGGCCGCGGCGGGGATACCTGAAAGCCCCGCCGGGAATCACGGCGCGGCAAAAACGGCGGATCCGCCGGAAACGGGAGCGGCGGAAGAGGAAAGGGCCGGCGAAGAAGACGCTTTTCTGGACCCGGAATACGATTATACCGCCGCCGGCGAAGAGGTACTCCCCGCCGCCGGCCTGGAACGGCATGACCGGCCTGCGGTTATTTTAAAATTCCGGGAGGCCCTGGATGCGTACCGGGACATGCTCTTTTTTTACGGGATGAAAACCCTGACGGACTACTTTTTGGAAACCAGGGCCGGTTCCGGCAGGACCGGTAACGGGAGTTCCTTTGACGATTTTACGGCGGAACTGGAAGAGGCCGGGGAAGACCGGAAGGGGGCCGAAACCGGAGACCGGGAATGGGTCAACCTGGGCGGCCAGATCGTTCCCGCGTTCCGGGTTGACGCCCTGAGGCGGGACATCGGGGAAGGACGGGTCGCGGACTGGGAAGCGGTACACCGCCGCTACGGCGAAATGGCCGCCGCCTATCCCGGGGACAGGGCCCGCCACGCCTGGTCCGTGCTGGCCCGGCTCCGGGGCGGCGCTCCCCGCCGGGACACGTTCCGGGAAGCGCTGGAAAAAGCGGCGTCCATAAGCGGCTGGATCAGGGAGCAGGTCTTTATCAGCAGGGCCAAGGATTTTCACGATCCCTTCCGGGGCATTACCTACCGGAACCAGAAAGAAATGGATCAGGTGGCGGGCAGGGTGGAAAACAATTCCTTTGTGCGGATGACGGAAGAAAACCACCGGCGCTTTACGGAAAAAGTACAGCGCCTGCGGGGGATGCTTTAAAGCGCCGGCCCGGCTTAGCGTTTCCGCAGTACGGGTATTACCTTTTCCGTCAGTTCGATTACCGCGGGAAAATCCTCTTTCGTTAAAAGGATCGTCTCGCCGTCCATCTGGGCCAGGACGGGGTATTCCCCCGACAGTACTATGCGGCCGGCGGTGAACAGTTTTGATTCGCGCTGATGGATATGTTCACCGGTGGTAAAAAGGTCCTTTAGGGCCACTTTGCGGAGCAGCGGCATTTGTTCGACCACGCAGACATTCCGATCGTCGGGAAGGATCATTTTGCGGGAACCGTAACTGCGGCGGCCGCCCGCCCCCATGGCGCAGAGAAGAACCTTTTCCCGGAGATTTTGTATTTCCCTCCCCTGGTCGTCAAAACCCCTTATATCCATGGGTCCTACTTTGTAAAGCCGGTCGTAGAGCAGCGAGGCGATGTCCACCCACAATTTGTAGGAATCCCCGGGGAGGTTCCCCTTCATCCTGTTGGTCATGTGGGTTACAAAGGCGTCAAGACCTACGGAAAGGATATTAAAGGCCAAAAGCGGATCCCCGCCGGGCCAGGCTTTCCCGGAGGCGGTGGACAGCATAAGGCCCCGGGTAAACTCAATCCGGGAAGGCCGGATCAAAAAGTCCAGGGCGTCCGCCAGTTCCCAGGCATCGGCGCCGTCGTTTCCCGTTCCCATGGGAAGGCGGAGGATGACGCAGCGGGAACGGAACGACTCCGGCGCCTGAAAGAGCGCCTCCAGTACTTCAAGGCTGGTACCGTCGCCCCCGGCGGTAACAATCAGGTAAAAATCCCCGTTGCGCGACGCCTCTCCGATAAGGTCCCGGGTAATGGTCCGGGCATGGCCCGGCGCGGCGGTAGGGATAAGGCCGAAGGCCCCCAGCTCTTTCTCCGGTCCGGTCAGGGCCCGGGCGGAAGGAAGGGCGTTTTCACGGAAGGGATTGCTCCGGGCCTGTTCCGCCTTCTCCGCCAAAACTTTTTCATGCCCCTTCCAGCGCCGGTTTATCGTAAAACCTCCCGCGCCGGGATTGGCAATGATGGTCCAGCGCAGGGGCTTTCCCGGGGCCGCAAGGCTTCCCGCGATAATCTCCGAGAGGAAAGCGCCAAAATTCCGTAGTTTGGCCAGGGATCTGCGCAGTTTCGGGGATACGGCTTCCATAGGGTAAGTGTAACAGTTTTTTCCCGGCCCGGGAAGCTTTAGGCGCGGCGGCGGGGATTGCGGGGATAGTAAACGTGCCGGATACGGATCATCGGCCTTTCCCGGATACTTCCCCCCTCCAGAGCCGCGGCTCCCAGAACGGCGTCCCCCGCAAGTTCGGCAGCGGCGATTTCCGGGACCTTGAGTATCCGGTCGCTGATATCCGCCTTGTACTGGTTCCACAGGGGATCTTCGCACTGCCCGCCGGAGAGGACAAGTTCCCCGATCCTGAAACCGGTCTTTTCCAGCTTTTCCAGGGAGGCCAGAAACAGGCCCCCCATCTTTTCCAGCACCCCCATGCCGGGATGGCCGGGGGTACGGAAAATTTCCTCCACCAAAGCGGTGTGGGATATTCCGGTCCGGCCCGATTCGGTCAGGAACCGGTCCAGGAGCCGGCCCGATTCGCCTGTCACCGCCCCCAGGTTCCACAGTCCCTCAAAGGCATGGGGAAGGATCCGCAGGTCCGTTTTTCCTTCCGGAAGCCGTTCCAGGTCTTTCCCGGTGACGCAGAGGTTGATCCCCTCGGAACTGCCGGTTCTGTCGCAGACCATACCCCTCCGGCTTACTCCCGTGCCCACCAGGGCCATAATAAAATCCGCCGCCCCCGCCACCAGGGGAATCCCCGGAGGCAGCAGGGCGGAAACTTTTTCCGAAGGGACCGCTTCAAGCCTGCCGTAGTCCAGCGTTCCGATACGCTCACCCATATTCACAAAGGGGGGGAAAAGGTCCCCGCCTATGCCCAGGGCGCGGCACTCCTCCTCGTTCCAGTAGTAGTCCCCATAACCCGGGTGGGGAAGAACCGTTACCGGGTGGCCTCCCAGCTTCCATAACAGCCATTCCTGGGGCGAAAAAAAACGCTCCGTCCGGGCAAAGCCCCCGGGATCCTGCTCCATAAACGAGCGGACCCGGGGCAGAAAAAAAGACCGCCCCCCGGTTTCCAAACCGGCGTCATACCAGTAGATGGGCCGCAGGACACCGCCGGTTTTCGTAACCGGAACCAGGGTCGGCCCGTTACCGGAAATGATAAGCGCCGAAATCGGAGGTACGGGGATCTCGCCGGCCGCCGAATCCGCAGGTACGGAGGTTTCGTCGACCGCCGAAACCGACGGTACGGAGATTTCGTCGGAAAGCTGTTCCGCGGCGGTAAAAAAGGCGTTAAGCCAGGAATCGGCCCCAGACAAGCTGTCGGCGCCGTGTTCCCCGTCCGGGAGGGCATAGGGGACGCGGACCCGGCGGTACTGTACGCCCGCGGTGTCGATCAGCGCGGCTTTAAGGGAGCTGGTCCCGATGTCGGCGCAGAAAAGCAGCGGCGGGACATACCGGGATTCACCGCCCAATCCGGCGGCTGCCGCTGACCTAGTTTTCGTCGCGGGAAGTTCCGGTATCATAATTTTCGGCCAGAAGTTTTTCAATAACCTCCCGGTTGTCCAGGAGGGAACTTACCGAGAGCTCCTCGTGAAGCCGGGATATGGTTCGGGCAAAAAGTTTACTCACGCTCACCGAAATATACCATTCTTTTTTAAGGAGCTCCTCATGGTACACCGCGTTGGTCCCGATAATCCGGTAGAAAAGCCCCTGGCTGTAGGCCTCGTCAAAGTACCGCACGGCGTTTCCTGAAAAAAGGGGCAGGCTTATGGCGGCGATAACCTTTTGCGCTCCCTGTTCCCTTAAAAATCCCATGGCCTTGAGCAGGGTACCCCCGGTACCCAGAATGTCATCGGCCATAAAAACGGTTTTACCCCTGACGCTGCCCAGGAGCCGGATCTCGGCGATGTTGTTTTCTCCGGCATCCCTGGTAATCCGGGAATAGTCCCGTTCCTTGTAAAGCAGGGCCAGGGGCTTTTTAAAATTATTGGCGTAAAATTTGTTCCGGTCCACCGCGCCCGTATCGGGAGAAACCACCACAAAATTACCTTCCCGGATTTCGCTTATTTTTGAGAGCTCCCTGATAATCTGGTAACTGGCGTGGAGGTTTTCAAAACCCATGGTCCGGAAGGAATTGCAAATTTCACCGGAATGGATGTCCAGGGTTAGAAGCCGGTCCACCCCCAGGGTTTCAAAAATAGTCCCGACGCGGCTGGCGGTAAGCCCTTCCCTCCCCTTGCGTTTGTGCTGCCGGGAATAGGGATAATTGGGCAGCACCAGGGTTATCCGTTTTGCCCCCGCCTGTTTAACCGCGTCCACGGTAACAAAGATCGACATCAGGTGATCGTTGATGGTCAAGGCTTTGGATACGCCTCCGTAAAAATCAAGGACATGATGGTTTTCCACGTCCTCGACGATGTAAATATCCTTGCCTCGGACGGAATCCAGAATTTCAGCCTTCAGTTCCCCGTTGGCAAAAAGGGTAAACCGGACGTCGATTTTAAACCGGGGGATATGACGGGCGTCCCCGGATCCTCCGGCATGTTCGAATTTACGGTGGTAGTAGTGTTTAAGATGACTAATCACTTCATCGGCAAAAGCCCTGCCCCCGGGGCAGGCCAGAACGGCAAGTTTGGACGGATCCGCGTGGCTCATGGATAAGCAATACTACTATGGGGATGCCGTCCCGGTCAAGGGAACCGCTTTTTGAATCCCTGCAAGTGGTTTTTCGGGGAACCTAATTTTCCAGCAGGGTGATCTCCACCCGCCGGTTTTTTCTCATTCCCTCAGGCGTACGGTTATCGGCGACGGGTTTTTCCGCCCCGTAACCCCGGACCACCACGTGGGTCTTTTCCCGGACCCCCCTGGAAATAAGGTAGTCCGCCACCGAAGCGGCCCGGTCCCGGGAAAGCTTCATCCGGCCCGCGGCGGTTCCGGCCAGCGCGGTATGACCCCCCACCAGAATATCCCGATCGGCAAACTGTTTCAGAATTTCCCCGATTTTATCGAGCTTTTCTTTTTCGCCCGCCAGCAGTACCGCCGAATCGGGCTGGAACTGTATGTTTTCCAGGGCGATGGTGATCCCCTCGTCCACGATCCGGACCGAAGCGTCGTCGATACCCAGCCGGGCAATCTCGTCGGCTATGATCTGGGCGGCATCTTCTTTTTTCATGATCTCCGATTCAAAGATCTCCGCCTCCGCCCGGCCCCGGTACTCCACGGTCATGCCGTTGGAAAGTTCAAAGATCATCCGGAAGCTTTCATCATAGGCCGCGGCCTGGCCCAGTTCCGGGTCCCAGTACACCAGCTGATCTGAAGCCCCCAGGATCCTCCGGGGCCAGGTTCTGCCGCTTACCGCGGAGGGCTCGTAAAAAATACGGTAGGAGACGGAAAAAACCGGATATGTTTTACCCTTCCATTCCCTGGCCCCCAGAAAGGTATAATGGGCTTCAAAGGGAATCAGATAGGGCTGCTCGATGCCGAAGGATTTCCGGAAGTCGTGCATTTCCGCGCCCGGGGCGGTCCAGGTTTCCCCTTCCCTGATATCCCTGTCGGGAAAAACCGGCACGTTGCGGACCACGGGCATATAATAGCGGTTTTCTATGGTAATATGGCCGAATTTATCCATACCGAAGCTGGAAGAATATTCCCCATTCCACTGAAAAGTGCTGTCCCCTTCCAGAATCTGTTCCGAAGTGGTAAAGGTAGCGTTGTGCCGGGCCGTATCTTCCTCCATACCGGTTACCTCGACGGAAACCCGGTTCAGGATTCGGGCCCGGTGGCTGAAACGCCGGTCTACGTACACATCCTCGTTCACCACCGACAAGATACGGTACTTGTTACCCTCCGCGTGTTTATAGGCAAAGGTTTCCGCCCCCGCGGCGGCGCAAAGACCCGCCAGGACAAGAAAAAAAACACTACGGTACAGCGATTTGTACATAAACCCTCCGCCCCGCGGGGCTTCTTTTATACTATCGGCAAAAAGACACCCCCTTGCAAACAAAAAGAGCCCGGGTACCCGGACTCTTTTTGTCTTTCTGTTAACATGTGGCGATAATCCGGACACAACCGGATTATCGAAGGAACATTAGAAGGTGTAGCTGATCGAAACCCCAGGATTAAAAGTAATATCACCACTGGGAGCGTTGATGCCCTTAACCGCTATGTGGGCGCCCAGAGTGGTATTTTCGGAAAGGCTGTAATTAGCATAGGGATTCAGGGTAAAGCCCTCAAATGAATCGCCGGTATCGTCAACTTCAAGACCGACTACCAGAGGATCCATTACCTTGAAATTGACGTCCAGGTACACAATCTTCTTTACGCCGGAATCAGTTCCATCAGCGCCGGCTACATCGCCAATACCGAAGTCAAAGGCATACTTGACGTTCAGCCGGGAATCGAGAGCGGAGACGGTAATCCAAGCTTCAATGAATTCCTTATCTACCCCGTCAAACGCTTTAGCACTATTGACAGGATAATCAAAGAAAGCTCCGAAACCCAGAACGACGGGACCAACCGCAAGATCGGTATAGTCGGCGCCAATCCGCCAATTCGTAACCTCATGCAACCGGACAAAGGGCCGCAGGGTACCGGGACCGGCCGCAAGGCTGTAGCCGACTTCCAGGAAGTTATCACCAACGGCATAACCGCCATCGCCTGCTGCACCATCGGGCGTACCGGCCAAAGCCCATTTATACTGGAGCTCGGCGGCAAAACCCAGAGAACCGGGGCCCAGTTCCTTGGCGCCCGCGGCATCGGCGGTGGTAATGAACGTCGGGCTTAAATCCCCGCCATTGCCGCCGCCGACATTTGTCAATTGTAATTCTTCCTTGACGCTTACCTGTCCAAAGGTAAAAGCGGCAAGAACAGTAGCTAACAGAAAGAGAATAGCAACTTTCTTCATCATAAGTCCTCCTATTAGAAGTTAAATGCATTTCAATAATGTCCTTTTTTTGTTCATATGTCAAGTTCTTCAGGCTAAAAATATACTTTTTTTGCTCTTTTTTCAAGATTTTTTTTAAAATTTAAGGAAACTGTTCCCGCTTTTGGGGCGCTTAACAGAAAATTCTTCCTAAAGTAACGCCACTACGCCTCTTTTGAACCTCCGGAAAAGTAAAAAAGCCGGAGTGTTTTTAACTAAATCCTTATACCATAAGGATTTAGGACTTACAAACCCCTGAATCCGCAAAACCAGAGTTACAGGCCGGTTTCCATATCCTCCGGAAGCAAGCCGGTAAACCGGACAATTTGTTCCACGGAAAAACCTTCGGCCTTCATGTTCCGGGCAATTTCCAGTTGTTTTTGGCGGGAACCTTCCCTGCGGCCTTCTTCAAGACCTGTCTTGTGGCCCGCTTCAAGACCCTCTTCGAGGCCTGTCTTACGACCTTCTTCAAGACCCGCTTCAAGGCCTGTCTTACGGCCCGCTTCAAGGCCTGTCTCCCAGCCTTCCCGCCGCAGATACTCCATCCGGGCGGCATTATCCCGCCGCTGGATTTCCCGGGCCTCCGCCAGGGCGCGGAACCGGCCGATAAGGCTCATTTCTTTAAGGACTCCTAACGCCATATTTACCTCCGGATACCGCCGTACCAGTTCTTCGTACTGGGCCCTACTGGTACAGGTAAACAGTTTTAGCCAAGGCCAGGCTTTACCGTCTTCTTTTTTGGAAAGTTTCGGCAATTCCAGTATAATAAACTTGACAAGATCCGTAAAGCGGTAGTTTGTCTGCGGGTTACGGAATTCATAGACGTTGGCATACGAGGGTTCTTCCGGGAACAGGGTGTGGTTACAAATCACAATGCTGATAACCCGACGGAGTTTTCCCCAATCCTGGCCGCTCTTAATCTGTTCCGCCAGAAGTTTCGCGGCATAATACAGCAGCCGCTTGGGCATGTGTTCAGTTTTATGGACCTGGAGTTCCACATGGATAACTATGCCGGACCTGGTTGTGACCCGGACATCGACAATCCCCGCCTTGTCGGATTTAAAGAGCCTTTTTAGAAAGGGGTTAACGATAGATAGTCAGGGAAGCGTAGTCTTCTTCCGGTATATCCAGGACAGATTTCAGGAAGGCGGCAAGGATCTTGATATGCCGCTGATCGCCGAAAAGAAGCGAAAAAACATAATCGTTCAGGGGCGACAGTATTTCCGGCTGTCCGGCGTTCTGTTCTCGTTTCATAATATCCTCCGTAATCCCATATGGCTTTAAAAACGCCGGGCGCTTTTATCTTCCGCTTTTTTCCGCTAAACTTAGATCCATGAAAGTACTTTTTATAGGCGGAACGGGGACCATCAGCGCTGCAATCAGCCGGAGGGTGCTGGAACTGGGCTGGGAGTTGTGGCTTCTCAACCGGGGAAACAGGGCCCCCGAAACCTGGAACGCGGGGGCCGCGGGGGGGAGGCCGGCGCGGCTTCACCATATCAGGTGCGACATTGCCGACGAAGCGGAAGCGGCCGGACAGCTGGCGGGTCTTGACTTCGACGTGGCGGCGGATTTTATCGCCTATACCCCGGATCAGGCGGAACGGGACTACCGCCTTTTTAAGGGCAGGACGGGGCAGTATATCTTTATCAGTTCGGCGTCGGCTTACCAGAAACCGCTTTCTTCCCATGTGGTTACCGAAGGGACGCCCCTGGCAAACCCCTGCTGGGAGTATTCCCGCCAAAAAATCGCCTGCGAAGAAGCGCTTATGAAACGGTACCGGGAGGAAGGCTTCCCCCTTACCATTGTACGACCCAGCCACACCTATGACGAGCGGAAGGTCCCCCTGGGAGTCCACGGGAAAAAAGGCAGCTGGCAGGTGATTAAGCGTATTATTGAAGGAAAGCCGGTTATTATCCACGGGGACGGGACCAGCCTGTGGACCATGACCCACCATTCCGACTTTGCCCGGGCTTTTACGGGACTGATGGGGAACAGCCGGGCCCTGGGCGAGGCGGTGCAGATCACCTCGAGAGAAACCCTCTGCTGGAACCAAATTTACCGGGCCATTGCGGACGCGCTGGGTAAGCCCCTTAAAGCCGTTCATGTATCCAGCGAATTCCTGGCCCTGGCGGCGCCGGATTATGATTTTGCCGGGGGGCTGACCGGCGACAAGGCAGTTTCGGTGGTGTTTGACAACGCCAAGCTTAAGCGGCTGGTACCGGAGTTCCGCGCCACGGTCAGGTTTGACCAGGGAATCCGTGATACCGTCGCCCATATCCTTGCCCACCCGGAGCTACAGGAACCGGACCCGGAGTTTGACCGTTTCTGCGACCGGGTCATCGCCGCCCGGGAAAAAGCCCTGGCGGAACTGGCCGGCTGATCTTCCCCCGCCGCCGGGGCGCGGGGTGTTTTCAGCTTGAAAATCCTGTTTTCCCGTGGTATAATGCCGAAAATCTTTACATGGGGGTTAGATAATGGCTTATAAAATCAACGACACCTGTATCAACTGCGGATCCTGCGACAGCGAGTGTCCGGTGGAGGCGATTTCCGAAAAAGATAACGCCCGCTGGATCGATCCGGACAAATGCCAGGATTGCGGCGCCTGCGCCGCGGTCTGTCCCGCCGAAGCTATTTCCGCGGGCTAAACGCTCCGCCTTTCGGGCAGAGCCTGTTTCAAAACGTAGTTTTGAAATATCAAATTTGAATATCAAAACGGCAGTTTTGAAACGGTCCGTTCGGCGGGGACAGAAGATTATCAAAACCGTTTTTTCAGTTTTCGCGGGCCTCCTCCTGTTATCCGGAATGTACCGGGCGGAGGCCCAGGAAACCGGCTCCTTTCCTGTTATACAAACCCTTGACCTTCGGGATCCCGTTTTTAAGCAGTATGTCGAGGATGTGGATCTGGCCCGGCGCGCGGTTTTCGGACAAAACCCGAAAACCGCGGCGGACTATTTCCGGATATACGCCTATACCCCCGCCGGGGACGAGGACATCCTCCGGCTTTCCGCCCGGTGTAATATTCCCTACGCCGCCCTGGCTACCCTGAACCGGATAAGCCATTCGGACGCCCTCAAGGGCCGGATACTGCTCTCTTCCGTACCGGGGATCTTTATTCCCGAGTCCCCTTCCAACGATTTGGAACGGCTTATCGCCGGTTCCCGGGATACCGGGGGGGAAATACTTACCGTCCGGACAGAAACGGGAACGGAACGGTTTCTTTTTTTTCCCGGAGCGGATTTTACCCCCACCGAACGGACATATTTTTTTAATTCCGCCTTCCGTTTTCCCCTGCGAAGCTACCGTATTACCAGTCCCTTTGGCATACGGCCCAGTCCTTTTACTGGTAAACCCCAGCGGCATAACGGCCTGGATCTGGCCGCCCCCGCCGGGACCGATGTTTATGCCGCCAGGGAGGGAACGGTGGCGGAAAGCGGCAGCGACCCTGTTTACGGGCTGTACGTCATCGTCGCCCATACCGATAACTGGGCAAGCCTCTACGGCCACCTTTCCTCCGTCAGCGCGGTCCCGGGGGCAAAGGTCGGCCGGGACACGGTTATCGGAAAAGTCGGGTCCACCGGCCAGTCCACGGGCCCCCACCTGCATTTCGAACTGCGGAAAAACGGCGCCGCCCAGGATCCCTCCAAACTGCTTTTCAAGAACTAAAGCGGGTTTGCCGGTTTTATTCCGGTTTCATCCGGTTTTACTAAAGAAAAAAACAGCTCTACCGATACATAAAGTGTCGGACCTATAGTTCCCCTCCCAAATCACTATATTTCCGACATGCCTCAAGGGCGGGCCGGGTAGACCTTCTGGGTTATCCGGCCTTTTTTTGTGCCCTATGCCGTGCTACATATACGGACAAACATGCTCGCCGGCTCGTATGCGCTTATCGGGCGGGGCCGGTAGACCTTCTGGGTTATCCGGCCTTTTTATCAGTAATTCTCCATAATTACCGAATATTTTGCGATAGTAAAGCATGGGAAGGGGACTACTACAGGTACATTTGGATGCCTTCGATACGGTCGGGGCACGTATTGCCGACAAACGGCGGGAAGGGTACGACAAGCAGTACGAGTATGCTGACGCCATAAAAGGTGCCTACGGGATATTTTTCTTTCAACACCCGTCCATGCTCGAATACCAGGAACGGCTGAAACGGAAGAACGAACGGTGCAACGCACAGACCATTCTGAAGGTGAATAAGATACCCAGCGCCAACCACATCACGCGGCTTTTGGACGACATCACACCTGAGAACTTTTCCGCCGTGTTTAACGCGGGGCTGCAAGAGGCACAGCAGTACGGCGCGCTGGACCGGTATCAGGTGTTAGGCAGCTACCATCTGGTAGCGCTGGACGGGGTGTGGTTTTATCAATCGGGAACCGTCCATTGCGAACACTGTCTCCATCAAAAGCGGGCAGACGGGGGTTGGACTTTACCCCATTCGGTAGACACCATTAAGCAACCCGCCCTGAGTTAAACATAGCCGG
>JAISBN010000104.1 GCA_031266175.1 Treponema sp.
CCCCCCGCCGCCCCCCCCCCCCCCCCCCCCCCCCCCCCCCCCCCCCCCCCCCCCCCCCCCCCCCCCCCCCCCCCAAAAATACTGGCCCGGGAATAATTGTACGCGATCCATGCTTTACCTCCTTGTAGAACCAGTAAATACCGGCCCGGCCCGTTTGTCAATGGGTGGTCTAAAGTTTGCGAAGTAAGCGCCGGGGTCCCCTACCGGAACGGCCCGGCCTGTGATATACTTAGGGTATGTCTGTTTTGGATGATTATGGTATCCGGTGTACGGAAAAGGGCAAGGAGGCCCATTATTCCATAAAATGGTCTCCCCTCGCAAAGGCGGACCGGTGGACGATTAACGCCAGTGTCCCCGCGGTGGCGGGAATTTACGAAATCTACTGGATGGACAGCCATGAACATCTGCGGATGCTCTCCGTGGGCAGGACCCATTACGGGGGGCTCCGGTCGGAACTGCGCCGCCTGACCGATCCGGAACTGAACGAGGACCCGGAGGCAAAAAAAACGCTGGAAGAAGAGGAGATCTGGTTCCGTTACGCTCCCTGCAATTCCGCGGCCATGATGGCCGACGTGCTGTGGTTTTTCAGGAAAACCTATTTTCCCGAAAAACCGGGGGTTGAACATTCGGGCCGTTTTGAGAAACTCTTTATGAACGAATCCGCCCCGGATAAGCTGATCTGGGTACCCTAAGGGTAAAACCGGAAATACCCGTGCGAAAACGTCAGATGAAACACCAGGTGCTTCACCAGGTGAGACACCAGTGATCGAATACATTGTTCCTACCAATATTGACGACCGGGTGCTTGCCCGGGCGGCGCGGATCCTTTCCGAAGGGGGGCTGCTGGGACTGCCCTCGGATACCAGCTGGATAGCCGCCTGTTCCCTTGCTTCCAAACCGGGGCTCAAGAAGCTCCGCCGCCTTTCCGGGGAGCGGGACGAACGCCATTTTACCCTGCTGTGCTCGGACATTTCCCAGTTCGGCGAATTCTGCAGCCTGGACAATACCCGGTTCCGGCTGATTAAGCGGCTTTCCCCGGGGCCCTACGTGTTTATCCTTAAAACCCTGCTGGGAACGGAAAAGATCCTGAACCTCCGCCGGGGCGAAATCGGGGTCCGTATTCCGAATCATCCCGTGCCGGTGGCGCTTATCAAGATCATGGGCTCCCCCCTGTATTCGGTAACCGCCAAAAGAGGCATGGCCGAAGCCGGAGCGGAAGCCGGTCCCGGCGGCGAAGAGAGAGCGGATAAACTGCCCCCCATACCGGAGGAAGATCTTTTCGAGGGCGGCTGGGAGCTGGAGGCCGTGGACGGACTGGATCTAATCCTGGACACCGGAGACGAACGGCCCCGGATATTTTCGACCATCCTGGACATTACCGCCGACGAAGTAACGCCCCTGCGCATCGGCGCGGGGGCGTGGCCCGCCTGACCTGTCTGCTATTTGCCGCCAAAGGAAAATTCATACCCCACCGTCAGGACCACTCCCCGGCGGTTCAGAATTTCCGCGTCGTCCGCGTCCTTAAGGGGGGTAAAATCAAAGAGGAGCCGGAGATCGGCCATAATACGGCCCCGTCCTGTGGAATAACTCAAAAACAAACCGCCCAGCGCCCCGGTGGTCATTCCCCCGGTATCAAAAGCGTTAGTTCCTGTCCAGGTAGAACCACTGCCGGAGTAATCCTTTTTTGCGCTGAGGGGAAAGGAAAAATAGGGCCCCGCCAAAAGGCCGAAAGACACCTTGCTTTGAACAAAGGCGTAGCGCAGCAGGATGGGGATATCCAGGGAAGAATACCGTACCTTATAGTCGGCGGCGGAAAAGTCAAGCCTAATCCCCTGGCCAAAGTACAGGTCCATTTCCGCCAGGACCGCAAGCTTGTTGGTGATGCCGAATCCGCCGTAGAACCCCAGGGTAAAGGCGGCTTGTGATTTTTCATCATAAGAAACCGACAGGGCATCCGCCCACTTTTTTATATCCCCCGAGGCTTTGCTAAAGCCGAACTCCGCGCCAAGCTTGGCGCCGGCAAGGAATCCGGTCTGGGCATAAACAACGGTAAACCCCGCGATCAGAAAAACCGCGATCAAAATAAATTTTTTCATAAAAAACCTCCCCGCGATGGTAAAAAAATACACCACAGGCATATATTAAAAGCGTAATAGCCCTTTGTTGGTTGTCAATGCTTTATCAGCTTTTAGCCTGCAAAACCAGGAAAATCGACCCCCGCGCGCGGTTCCACACAGTTTGTTTCGTACAAAGATGCCCGGTCCCCATGAGGCTTGACCGCCCCGCGCTGATCGTGCTTTTATTACTTGAACAACGATATATTCCCTGCCTGCGCAGGGATGCCAAAGTAGCTCAGATGGCAGAGCGGCGCACTCGTAATGCGCAGGTCTGGGGTTCGATTCCCCACTTTGGCTGAGTTCTAATTCCTTATGTAATAAGGAATTAGATAACGGACTCCCCGGCATTGGGCGTCCATCCCGGTTTCAAGTATGCGCTGCAAAAGCCTGCCGGTAAGCTGTTTTACCAGTCCGTCCTGCCCGAGGACTTCTTCCCGGGTCAGCCCTTTAAAGTCGATCTGGTCCAGTACCGGGTCCCACCGGTCCTTCTCTTTCTTCGCTCGTTTGGTCATAATCTCTCCCTCCGGTATCTTCACAAACTTTTTTACAGGCCCATTACCGCGGGCATTAACACGAACGACACTTTCTTGTACCCTTTCACGTATATTGCACGAGGTATAAGGTTGTCTTTCAAATGCGAGTTTGCCCGTTCTACCGTTGTTCGTATCTTATACCGTTCCTGTTTTGCCGGGTCCAGCGGAGGATGGTCTCTCCGTTTATTCACATCAATTATCGGTACTCGTCCATGGCTCCTTATGAACTCATCAATACCTTTTGAATCATATGCGCTGTCCATGAGGCTGTAACAAAAAAGCACTTTCTTTTCCGTCAACTGTTCCATCGGAATTGCCAGCTGGCTGTCATGCACATTGGTTCCGGTTACAACGGCAGTCAGAGGAAATCCGGTGTCACTGACATCAAGATGTAATTTGTACCCCTTCCAGAATGACACATTCCCCTCGCTGTTTTTCTTGCATCCCCACGCACATCCCTTGTGACTTCCCCGGCCTGTTTCCCGTTTTTTTTAACGCTCCGGCAGTGTCAGGACGGACTTTTACCGATGCGGAATCCGGGGAAAGGACGGTTATCCGCTTATTCGTTATCTGTCTCTTCCTGAGGGGTGTAAAAAATCCGTTCCAGTACTCCGTTTTTTGCCCGGCGGTTGATTCTGACGTAGATGGTATGCCGGGGGCCGAAGGTTTCAGGAAGGGCCCGCCGTTTACAGCCGTTTTCACAGATATAGATGACGGCATCAAGGAACCGGCTGTTATCGACTTTTACATTTTCCCGTTGTGCAGGGATGCCAAATTATGGGACGGGGACTGGAAACGGACGGGAACTTTCGGGTATAGTAAAGCATCCATCTGAATCCAGGAGTTTTTAATGGCCGAAGAAGCAAACGAGTACCAGGGGCCGGCAACAATGGAAAAAATCACCTCCCTTGCCAAGCGGCGGGGTTTTGTTTTTCAATCCTCCGAAATTTACGGGGGCCAGAACGGCGCCTGGGACTACGGGCCGCTGGGAATTGAGCTTAAGAACCGCATTGCCCGGTTCTGGTGGAAGGAAATGACCCAGCTCCATGACAATATCGTGGGGCTTGACGCGGCAATCCTGATGCACCCCCGCACCTGGGAAGCTTCCGGCCATGTGGAGAATTTTACCGATCCCCTGGTGGACTGTAAAAAGTGCAAGGCCCGGTTCCGGGCGGACATGATTCCCGAAGAGAACCTGGCGGGGAAAATCTGTCCCGAATGCGGCGGGGAACTTACCGATACCCGCAAGTTTAACCTGATGTTCAAGACCCACATCGGCCCCACCGAAGACAACGCCAACAGTATCTACCTGCGGCCCGAAACGGCCCAGGGGATTTATGTAAACTACAAAAATATTATCCAGTCCACCCGGATGAAGGTCCCCTTCGGCATCGCCCAAATCGGCAAAGCCTTCCGGAACGAAATTGTCACCAAGAACTTTATCTTCCGCACCTGCGAATTCGAGCAGATGGAAATGCAGTACTTTGTAAAGCCCGGCTCCGATGTGGAATGGTTTAACGAATGGAAGGCACGGCGCTGGGCCTACTATGAAAAGCTGGGCGTTAAGACGGATCACCTCCGCTGGCACCAGCACGGGAGCGATGAGCTGGCCCACTACGCGAAGGACGCCTACGATATCCAGTACCTCTTTCCCATGGGCTGGCGGGAACTGGAAGGGGTCCATAACAGGACCGATTACGATCTTACCCGGCACGCGGAATTTTCCGGCAAGGACCTCCAGTACATTGACCAGGACAATAACGAGCGCTACATTCCGTTCATCATTGAGACCTCCGCGGGCCTTACCCGGACCGTGCTGATGCTGCTCTGCGATTCCTACGACGAAGAAAAGGTTGTTCCCGGGAAAGATTCGGGCGGTTCCGAAGGAACAGCGGCCGGTGGTTCCGCGGACGAGTACCGGACGGTCCTGCGCTTTCATCCCGCGATAGCGCCGGTAACGGCGGCGGTTCTTCCCCTGATGAAGAAAGACGGCCTTGCCGAGCTTGCCCGGGATATCCGCGGCGAACTAAAGGAAGACTTTGCCACGGACTACGATCAGGCCGGGGCCATAGGCCGCCGTTACCGCCGGCAGGACGAAGCGGGTACGCCCTTCTGCGTTACCGTGGATTACCAGTCAAAAGAGGACGGCACCGTTACCCTTCGTTACCGGGATTCCATGGAACAGATACGGGTACCCAGGGCGGGGCTGGCGGAAAAAATCCGTGCCGGGATCAAGTCGTACAAGCGGATCTAAGTGAAATTACCGTTCATGAAAATCCACAGGCAATAGTAAGAAAGCTTCAAACCCTTTCCGGGTTTTGAAGGTCTTTCTTAAATTATAAGGAGGAACAGAAAAATGAAAGGGAAAACGGTTTTTGTCCGGATAGCGGTTCCGGCGCTGGTTTTGGGGCTGCTGCTTACGGGCTGCGGAAAAAAGTACAGCGATCTGGGGACTATTAAGAAAAAAGGCGAGCTGGTTATGTTTACCGATGCCCGCTGGGCGCCCTTTGAATATATCGGGGAAGAAAGCAGGGAGGCGGGGGTCGACATTGATCTGGGCCAGGCCATTGCCGACGAGCTTGGGGTAAAGCTCAAAATCATCAATGCTGATTTTGACGGTTTTTCGCTGGCTGTCCAGAATGGCCAGGCCGATATGGCTATCGCCGCCATTACCATTACCGAGGAACGCAGGGAAACCCTTGATTTTTCGGATCCCTATACGAACAGCTGCCAGTATATCCTGAAACACGAAAGCGATACCGCCCTTTCGTCGCTGAACGATCTGGCGGGATACAAGGTCGGCGTACATCTGGGAACCACGGGAGATTTTCTGATTTCTTCCCAGATTACCGAAGGCGTCCTTACCGGTACCGGAGCGGAAGTGGTACAGTACAAATCGCTCCAGGAAGCTTCTCTTGCCCTTATGAAGGGGGATCTGGGCGCGATTGTCTGCGACGATCTTCTTGCAAAGAATCTTGCCGTGGTTAACCGGGGGCTTACCTGTTTTGAAGCCCGGTTTGCGGACGGTTCGATTGAAGAGGAATTTTACGGCGTTGCGGTGGCCAAGGGAAATGCTTCGCTCCTGGAAGCGATTAACGGCGCCATAAAAAAACTGCTGGCCCAGGACTTTGTTAACAAACGGCTTGAGTACCATATTCCCCGTTCCCAAATCGAAATGGAATAGGTAAAGGTACATGGGGGGTGTCGCCGCTTTTGTCCGTTACTTTAGCCGGCAATTGGTCCGGACCTTTGTTGAACAGAAGCGTTACCAGCTTTTTATTGACGGTTTTCGCAATACGCTTGTTATTTCCCTGGTGGCAGCCGTTATCGGCGTGGTCATCGGGGTCATTATTGCAACGGTAAAGGTATATACGAACCAGACCGGGAAATACCGGCTTCTTGACAGGATCTTTGCCGCTTATGTGGCGGTGATTCGCGGCACCCCCCTGGCGGTACAGCTGTTGATTATGGCCTACATCGTTATTCCGTCGAATAACTATATCATGATTGCCTGTATTGCCTTCGGCCTTAACTCCGGCGCTTATGTCTCCGAAGTTATCCGGGCGGGAATTGGGGCTGTGGACTCCGGCCAGATGGAAGCGGCGCTTTCCCTGGGGCTTCCGCGAAGCATTGCCATGCGGCGGGTTATTCTGCCCCAGGCGGTCAAAAACATACTGCCCGCGTTGTGCAACGAGTTTATTGCGATTATCAAAGAAACCTCCATTGTGGGGCTTATTGCCGTCGTGGATCTGACCAGGGCTTCGGATATTGTCCGCAGCCGTACCGCGGAGGCCTACTTCCCGCTGCTCTCAATCGCTCTTATTTATTTTCTCCTGGTGGCGGGACTAACCAGCCTAACCAGGCTGCTGGAAAAAAGGCTGGCCCGAAGTGATAGAAGTTAAGGATTTACGGAAGAATTTCGGCGCGTTAAAGGTCTTGCGGGGGATAAACGAAAAAATCGAAAAAGGCGAAAAAGTGGCGGTGGTAGGCCCTTCGGGTTCCGGGAAAAGTACTTTTTTGCGATGCCTTAACATGCTGGAAAATCCTTCCGGCGGCGAGGTCTGGTTTGAGGGACAGCAGGTGAACGCCGCCGGTACCGATATCTGCCTTTTGCGGCGGCGTATGGGCATGGTGTTCCAGCACTTTAATCTGTTTCCCAATCTGACTATCCTGGATAACATTACCCTGGCCCCTACCGAACTGAAGCTTCAATCACTTGGCGAGGCGGTTAAAAACGCGCGGCGTCTTTTGCTCAGAATAGGCCTTGAAGACAAGGCCGAAACATATCCGGCGATGCTGTCCGGCGGGCAGAAACAGCGGGTGGCGATTGTGCGGGCCCTGGCGATGAATCCTGACGTGCTTCTGTTTGATGAACCCACCAGCGCCCTGGACCCGGAGATGGTAGGGGAAGTGCTGGACCTGATCCGCTCCCTTGCCGAAGAAGGCATGACGATGATCATCGTGACCCACGAAATGGGATTTGCCCGGGAAGTTGCAACCAGGGTGCTTTTTATGGACGAGGGGGCGATTCTTGAACAGAACGGACCTGCGGAATTTTTCACTAACCCCCGCAATGCCAGGCTCCAGGGTTTTCTTTCCAAAGTGTTGTAAACGCCAAGGTGCTGTAAAACACCAAGGCGCTGTAAACAAAGTATGAAGGAGTCAAGGTCATGAACTGTAAGAATGTCATTGTAAAGATACCCTGTAAGGCGATGGTTCAGGGCATTACGTCCCATCCTGAATTGGGCAAGCCGGATTACGTCAGGGCGCTGGCCCAGCATGACGCGTATATAAAGGCCATGGAAAGCCTGGGAGTCAAGGTCCGCGTGCTGCCCGCCGACGAGTCGTACCCGGACAGCTGCTTTGTAGAGGACGTCGCGGTGGTAAGTGAAAAATGCGCCGTAGTGACCAACCCCGGCGCTCCCAGCAGAAACGCCGAAACCAGGGCGATTATTCCGGTACTGGAAGATTTCTGGACAAAAGAAAGCATACACCGCATTTCCGCGCCGGGAACCCTGGAAGGCGGCGACGTGATGCGGGTTGAAAACACCTTTTATGCCGGCCTTTCGGAACGTACCAATGCCGAGGGAATACGCCAGTTTACGGTTATCATGGAACGGTACGGATATAAAACTATTGCCGTACCTCTGACGGAGGTGCTACATTTAAAAACCGGCGTCAATTATCTTGACGGGAACAAACTGTTGGTTGCCGGTGAATTTATAACAAAACAGGAATTTGCTTCCTTTGATAAAACCGTAATTCCCCGGGAGGACTATGCGGCAAACTGCCTGTGGATAAACGGGACGGTGATACTGCCCGCCGGTTTCCCGAAGACAGAAGCAATTATCCGCCGGCTGGGCTGGCCTGTTTTGCCCGTGGATACCTCGGAGTTCCGCAAACTTGACGGCGGTTTAAGCTGCCTTTCCCTGCGGTTTTAGAAGCCCCGTTACGCGGCCCGTCCGCGTTCTCCACCACTCCTCCTCCGTCCGTGTTTCCGGACAACCCATCCGGGGGCCCGAATGACCTAAACGGGGGCCTGTCCCCACGGGGATTCTATCACATCTTTTTAAACTGAGAATTGCTGGAGTATTCCCGGACCCCAGCTACAGGCACAGCGGCGATCACAGGATGTTTCGGCGTCTGAAGGTTCAGGCGTATAGGAACTCGTTATGTGCAATTACATCTTGACATTTGTTGTATATTTTGTTATAAATTATGAGATGGAAGCCAAATTAAGAGGAATAATATGGTAAAAAATATGACCGAGCTCTGTAAGACAGCTTTAAGAATCATAGTTGATTCTAATGACCCGACAACACTCATAAGTAAGGCTATGGAGGAAGTAAGTCAGGATTTTTTAATCAACAATAAAATCAAACCTCCAGAATGGGATGATGTGGTAACGGAATACAATGGATGGAAAATAGTAAAGGGAAGCTGTTTTGAAAAGCTCTATACCCTTGTGGCCCCTGTGAGGAAAGTACGGGTAAAACATTGGCAGCCCAACAGTTTTGGACCGAATTTTCAAGCGTTTCTTGAAAACGTTATTTTTCTTGAGGGTAAATACACCGATAACATGGTTTCTATGATAATTTACCATCTTGTGATTAATGAAAAGGTGAAAGCAAAAGAAGGTTGTGAACGTTTAACGGTTTCAGAAGCATACAATGATTTTCCGCATAGCAAAGATTTGAAGGAGGTTCATCTGAAATATCGCCGGATATATTGAAAAATTCTATATGGTTTAGGAACGATTCTCGGATGAATGCAATTCTTGAGGCGCGGTTGTCAAAAAACAAAGCGTTGGAATGGGAAATGACCACACGTATAACTCAAACATTCAATTTTGATTTTAAGGCCGCCGCAAATGTTTTGGGTGTAGTAGAGGCTTCATTAAAAAATGAATTTGAAAAGGCTGCAAAACAATTAAGAAAGTTTCGTGTAAGTTTTTCTGAATACTAAACGACCACCGCCTAAAGGGCTTTTAGCCGCTACAAAACCCACCGCGAAGTGTCAACTAATTCTCCGGTAAACTCGGAACAGAGGAGAGATTTGCTGTCATTTTTCCTGGCCCATGATTTTTCTGTAGGTCTTTTCGTCCAGCGGATAAAACCGCATCAACACAAAGGCCCCCAGGAAAATAACCGCGGGGATGGGGCCGATGATAAGCCGTATGGCCAGCAGCGCTTTCGGCCCCTGGACGGCCTTTGCCACATAACCGCCCCAATTCAGGATCAGCCCCGACAGAAACACCGACAGGGCAGCCCCTGTCTTTGAAATAAAGGTCCACATGCCGTAGTAGGCCCCTTCCTTCCGTTCTCCGGTTCTAACCGCGTCGTACTCTACCGTATCGGGTACCATGGCAAAGGGCGCTACATAGCTGAACCCCACGCCGATGCCCGCAAAAACCATCAGGCCCAGAAAAAGATGCGGCGGCAGCAGGTGGCCGGCGGCGGATACCGCAATACAGGCGGCGCCGATCACCAAAAAACAAATCTGATAGGCCCGCCGTTTGCCAATCTTTTTGGAAATCAGTACAGATATGGGAATGAACACCATCGCCGTAAGGAGCAGGGCCATCATGCAGAGGGTAGTAAAATCCAGGGGCAGGCCGGACATCTGCCGGGCAAATGATTCGGGGTACAGGTATTCCACATAATAGGCCAGGATACTTTGCAGAAAGGTAATTGCCATCAAGTGGAGGGCGTAGCTCGTAAAAAGGATCACGTAGGGCTTATTGGTAAAGACCTGTTTGTAGGTTGGGAAAAAGCCCTCCGAGGGAATGTCGGCCCGGGTATGCTGTTTTTCCCTGGTACCGATAAAGGTAAGCAGAGCGACAGTCATGGTAATGGCCCCCAGGATAAGGCCCATCATGGACCATCCCTGTTTTTCAGTACGACCGGAGAAGGTCTCTACCAGGGGCAGTACCGCGGCCGCTCCTATGATGGTACCGAACACCGCGCAGCCGAAACGGTAGCCGTTCAGGCTGGTCCGCTCGTGATAATCATCGGTAAGTTCCGGGGTCAGGGAAGAGTAGGGGATATTGATCACCGTGGAAACGGTATTAACCAGCATCAGGGTTCCCATAGCCCAGAGCATCAGGAGGGTTTGATTGGGAATTACCGGAACGGTAAAAAAGAGCCACATGGACAGCATCATGGGAACCGCCCCGATAAGGATGTAGGGCCGCCTTCTTCCCAGGCGGGTGATGGTCCGGTCGGAGATAAAGCCCATTACAGGATCGGTTACCGCGTCCCAGGCTTTGCCGATCATTACCGCCGCCCCCGCCAGCGCCGCGGTAAGGCCCGCCACATCGGTCAGGTACTTAAGGCACCAGAAACCCATAAGGGTGAAAAGCATGTTTCCCCCCAGGTCAAAGATGCCGAATCCCAGCTTTTGTCCTATGCCCAGTTTTTTCCGCGCCATGTATAACAGGGATACTACTCCTGCCGGTTTATGTTGTCAATAACTCGCATTGCCTCAAAATAAAATTCTTACCCACACAAACCCGGCCGATGGAGGGATCGGAGGATAAAACGGGGTTACCACTGAACATGAAAGGGGGATTTTATCAAGGGGCGAATCTGGGTAAAACCTTTAGGTTTTACCCAGATTCGCCTTGCGGTTTGCTACGCAAACCGCACCTTACTCCGGCAGGCCGAAGACCTTGATTCCCTCGCCGGGATATTTTTCCTTGACCGTTTCCATCGCCCGGGCTATGCGCCGGGCTTCTTCTTCTTCGCACCAGACCACGAGGGCAAAATTTTCCTCCGGCCAGATCGCGTCCCCCATCCGGGGGCCGGACGAACCGACCCCGGTGACGCTGGGATACAGGGTGTAGTACTTGCCCGCCCCCTGATCTTTAAGGGCCTCCAGAACGTTTTCCTCCACCGAATGGTTGGCGACGACTTCAATCCTCAGCATGATCATCCTCCCTGCCGGCAAAACCGGCTTCCGCGGCGGCTTCCCGGACAGCCCTGCCACTCAGGCCCGCGGCAAGCGCTTCCCGCCGGGCTTCCGCCCGGAGCCGCCGTTCATCATCTTTCCTGTTCATGATGGCATAAATCGTGGGCATCAGGAACAGGGTCATAATCGTACCAAAGGTAAGCCCCCCCAGGACGGTCTTGCCGATGGGCCCGACCATTTCGGAACCTTCCCCGGGGAAAAACGCCATGGGGATAAGCCCCAGGATGGTGGTCAGGGTGGTCATCAGGATGGGCCGCAAGCGGTTTCCGGCGGCTTCTATGCAGGCCTCGTCCAGGGAGTAGCCCCGCTTGCGGAGCAGGTTGGTATAGTCCACCAGGACGATGCCGTTATTCACAATCACCCCCAGGAGTACCAGCAGGCCCACCGCGGTCATGATGTTAAAGGGCTCCCCGGTAATAAGGTAGATCCACACAATCCCAATCATGGAAAGGGGGATGGTAAAGATGATGATAAAGGGGTCCTTAAAGGATTCAAAGAGGCTGGCCATGACCCCGAATACCAGGAACAGCGCCACCACCATGATCAGCACAAAGGTCCGCATCATCTCCGCCAGTTCCGCGGTGTCCCCGGCGTATTCGATCGTCACGTCCTCTTCCGCGGGAACCTCGGAGGTGATCATGTTCCGGACCCTGTCGGTGATGACGTTCAGCTTGGTCCCCTTGACGGCCCCGGCGGTAACGTGGATAACCCGGCTCTGGTTTTCCCGGCTGATGGTCATGGGCCCGGTTCCTTCCCGGTAGGTGGCAAAACTGGACAGGGGGACCCGGCCGGCAATCTGGCTGTTGATAAAGATATGATCCAGCGCGGGCCGGGTGCTGCGGTCCGCCTCGGCGAGGATCAGCACCACGTCGTAGTCGTTCCCCCCGGTTTTGTACTGGGTGGCGGTGATGCCGTCCACCGCGGCCTTGATTTCGTTGCCCACCGTGTAGGTGTTAAGTCCCAGGGCATAGAGTTTTTCCCGGTCGATTTCTATCTCTATCTGGGGCAGGCCGTCGTTCAGGTCCACCACCGGTTCGGTGGCTTCGGGGATCTTTTCCTTGATCAACTCCGCGATCCGGTCCGCCAGGGCCTTGCCCCTGACCAGGTCGTCGGTACGGAGCACGATGTCCACCGGGGTGCCCCCCATGGAACCGCCGCCGAAGCCGCCGCCGAAGGAAAAGGAAACCCCGGGGAATTCGTTAAAATGGGAGCGGAGCCGGGTTTTTATTTCTTCCGCGGTCAGAATGCGGTCTTTATAATCCACCAGGCTGATCCGCAGGGACCCTGAATTGCTGCCGCCGCTGGAAAACATGCCGCCGCCGCCGGCGTTCAGGATAAGTTCCCTGTAGGCGGCTTTGTCGATCTCCCGCTCCACGATGCCCTGGAGCTGCTGTAGGGTTTCTTCCGTCTGGGCCAAGGCGGTGCCCGTGGGCAGGGTGGCGTTGATGGAAACGCTGTCCGCCTCCTGCTGGGGCATAAACACCCAGCCGATTTTTAATATCAGGGCCATGCTTCCGACAAACGCCGCCGCCAGTACCGCGATAACCCATCCTTTGTGCTTCAGCACCTTCCGCACCGCCCGGCGGTACTTTTCGTCCAGCCAGTTAAAGAAGGTTTCGAATTTTTTGTCCAGCGCCACCAGCGGGCCGGTAAGGGGTTTTTGCTTCCGGGTAACCAGCGGCAGATAATGGCTGGAAAGGACCGGCACCAGGAACAGGGCCGAAAAAAGGGAAATCGACAGGGAGATGACCACCGTAAAGGCCAGGCCCGCAAAGAGTTCCCCCCCCATGCCCAGGAGGTTTTTGAACATCACCAGGGGCAGGAACACGCAGATGGTCGTCAGGGTGGAAGCCGAAATGGCCACGATCATTTCCGACGTGCCCAGTACCGCCGCGGGTTTAAGCTTGGCCCCCTTTTCGCGGTAGTGGTAAATGTTTTCCAGGATAACGATGGAGTTGTCTACCAGCATACCGACCCCCAGGACCAGGCCCGCCAGGGTCATCAGGTTAAGGGTAAGCCCCGCAAAGTACATCAGCATGACCGTGATGATGAGCGAAATCGGGATGGAAACCCCGATGATGATCGTGGGCTTAATGGAACGGAGAAATATAAACAGGATCAGGATGGCCAGGGCCGCGCCGCTGATGGCGCTGGAGGTAACCTGGCCGATGGAATTTTCTATTTCGTCGGTGGTATTAAAGCGCTCGGATATGGTAATGTCCTGGGGGATTTCCTGCTGGATCCGCACCAGCCGGCGCCGCAGTTCCCGGGCGGTCTGGACGGAATTCTTTCCGCTCTGCTTCTGTACGGTCAGCATCACCGAGGGCGAACCGTTTACCAGGACCGTACTGGTCTGATCCTGGTAGCCTTCAAACACGTTGGCCAGGTCCCGCAGGTAGACGCTCCGGGGCAGGACCGTGCCGTTTACCGGGCTTCCGCCCTGGTAGGCGATAACCGTACTGCGGATTTCATCCAGAGACTGGTATTCCCCCATGGTGGTAAGGATATAGGCCATCCCCTCTTCGGTGATGGTCCCCGCGGCGATCTGGTTGTTGTTGGCTGCCAGCATCTGCTGGATCTGGGTTACCGTAAGGCCGTAGGCTTCCAGCCGGCTCTGGGGTATTTCCACCCGGATGATCTTTTCCCGGCCGCCCATCAGGTTGGCGGTAGCTACCCCGGGGGTCTGTTCCAGCCGGGGGATGATTGTATTGTCGGCGATTTCCCGCAGTTCCTCGGGGGAACGGTTTCCCATCACCGTAAGGCCCATGATGGGCATCATGGAGGGGTCCAGCTTGAAGATCATCGGGGATTCCGCCCCGGTGGGCAGAATGGTCCTGACCCGTTCCAGGGAATCCCGGACCGAGTTGGCCGCGTCGGTTAAGTCGGTGCCGTAGGTAAATTCCATGATCACCATACTGGAGCCCTTGGATGAAGAGGAGGATACCTCCTCCAGGCTGGAGACGCTGGTCAGGGCGGCCTCCAGCGGCCGGGTAATGGTCCGTTCCACTTCTTCCGGCCCCGCTCCGGTATACTGGGTCATGACCAGCAGATACGGGGGATTTATCTCCGGGAACAGATCGATGTGAAGGTTGACCAGGGCAAACATCCCCAGCCCGATAAGAAGACAAAATATGATAAAGACCGTGGTCGGCTTGGAGACGACTGCTTTTGCTACGCTCATCCTTCCCCCCTACCGTTCCGCGCCCAAGGGCGCTGTCCGCTCGATCACGTTAACCCGGGCTCCGTCATTTAACAGGGTCTGGCCCTTGACGATGAATTCCTCGCCGGGCCTTAGGCCTCCCTGGATTTCCAGTACTCCGTCGATAAGGATTCCCGGTTTTACGATCCGCTTTTTGGCGGTATACAGTTTGGGAGGCTCCGCCGGGGTTTCTTCCCGGGTTTCCCCTTTTTTGAAGAGCCTTCCGAAGAGCGAAGCAAAGAAGCCTTTCTTTTCCTGGGTCTGTCCGGCGTTATCCGCCGCGGCCGCGGGGAGTTCCTCTACCACGTACACATACTCTTCTCCAAAGCGCTGGATCATCGCGGAGGCGGGGATTTTGACGATGTTTTCCTTCTGCTCGGTGATCAGTTTAACCTTGGCAAACATCCCTTCCTTAAGCTTGTCCTCCTGGTTGGTCACGTTGACCTTTACTTCCATGGTCCGGGAAGCGGGATCCACCACGGGGCTTACTTCCGTAACGGCGCCCCGGAATACTTCGCCGGGCCAGGCGTCCAGGGTGATCTCGCAGGGCTGGTTCATCGCCACCTTGGAGATAAACCGTTCCGCCACATAGAGTTCTATTTCCAGGGCGCTGCTGCCGGAAATGCGGGCCAGGGACACCGACTGGTTTACGGTGGCCCCCAGCTGGGCGGGCAGGCTTACCACGGTCCCGCTGATGGGGGCGGCGGCTACTCCGGGAAAATAGTTCATCCCCGGCTTGCTGGGATCCACCGCGGCGATGGGAGCGCCCCGGTTTACCCGGCTGCCCACTTCCACATATACCCGGGTAACCTTGCCGGCCACGTCGGAATACACATCCACCGTGGAACCGGCGATGATGGTGCCGGAAAGGGCTATATAATCCCAGATCTGCCCCTGAACGGCGGCGCTGGTATTAACCGCAAAGACGGGGACTTCCTGACCGGGCCCGCCGGCGGCATCCTTTTTGCAGGAAACAAGAAGAACCGCCGGGATGACAAGGATTGCGGCGGCAAACCGGATTGCAGTAGCAAACCGGATTGCCGCGGCCCGCCGGGCAGGCGCCCTGGCTGCCCCAGGGGCAGCGAACACATGTTGCTTTTTCATTAATTCCTCCCGCCCAGGGAACCGAAGGGAACCCCGATGGCATATTCAAGGTCAAGCAGACCCATAAGATACGTATAGTTTTGTTGAAGCGCCCCCAGCCTGGCCTGGCGCAGGGCAAGTTCATCGTTCTGGACATCCAGGAACTCCTTAAGGCCGTTCCTGTAGGCGGTTTCGGAAAGCCGCAGGGTCCGATCCGCCAGTTCCACCGTTAAGCGCTGGGCTTCCGCGGTGGTCCGGGTTTTTTCCAGCTGGAGGATAAGGTTGTACACCTCCGTTTCCGTTCCCTGGATTGCCTGGGAAAGACCCAGTTCCAGGGCCTTTACCCCGTCGCCCATGGCCCGGTAGCTTTGATACTCCGTGGTAAAGGGGAGCAGGGCGTTCAGCCTCCAGCCCAGGGTGATTCTGAACATCCCCGACTGCTGTTCCCAGCGGCTGCCGTTAAACCAGCTGTCCTTCAGGGGATCTCCGCCAAAGGTTGGATCCATGGTAAAACCCAAAGAAAGGGTCGGGGTATAGAGGTTAAAGAACAGGGCGCTTTTCTGGGCCTTTAGGGAGGCCAGGCTCCGCCGGAGTTCCTCGATATCCGGCTTGCCGGAGGCGGCTTTGGAGACAAGGTCCGAGGCTTCCAGGGTAACGTATTCCACATTGCCGGAAAGATCGGCCAGTTCAAATTCCGTGTCGTATGGAAGCCCCAGGAACATGGCAAAGGAAGCCATGGACATCCGGTAGTTACTTTCCGCCTCGTCAATCTGGGGCTTCATGTTTTCCCGGGCTACCTGGGCCTGGAGCAGGGACACTTCGGGGATAAGCCCTGCCCGGTAATTTGCCTGGGCCATGGTTACCCGGTTGTCCGCGTTGCGGTAGCTTTCCCGGAGCAGGGCGATTTGTTCCTTTGCCAGGAGCATGCTGTAATAGGCCTTGCGGACATCCCGTTCCAGCTGGAGTTTTGCCTTTTCCACCGACACCAGTCCCGCGTGGTACTCCTCGATGGTTTTCTTCATTCCTACAAAGGTTCCGATGTTAAGATTCAGCGTGGCGGACAGCGCGGCGGACAGGTTCCATTGGGGGGCATCCACCGAATAGGGAATTACGCCGTAAATCCCCGGAGAAAGGGGAAGGGGAACCGGCTCTACCCCGGAGATTTGCCGCTCCTTGTTCAGCCGGCCCAGGGTACCTGAAAGTTCCACCGTGGGGATAAACACGTTCCAGGGGGTTTGGGCCGCCCGGCGCTTCGCTTCGTTTTCAACCTGGGCCCTCCGGAGGCCCAGGTTGTTTTCGACGGCCATTTCCACCGCCCTGTCGGGACTTATCAGCCGGGATTCAAATCGCGGGGCGCTTCCCAGGGGTGTCTCCTCCGGGGCTGCCTCCTGCGAAAAAACGGCCGGTACAACCAGCAAGCTGCATATCAAGATGCACATCCGACCAGGTAATTTTGTTCTCATACAAACTCCCATTTTATGCAAATAGTACTGTTTCAATTTGACACACTTATTTTAAAAGGGCATCACCGGCGGCAAATGTTACCGACCGGTCGTTAACATATCATGTTTCCCCAATTTCAGTCAACCCTTCCATCCCCAGGGTAATGAATTTAAATAACTTTCGCAGACTCCGGCTGGTAAATTCGCCGGTTTTTCCGCCCGGTTCCGAATCCCGGAAACAGGAAAAGCCGTTTTCGGGGCAGTTTCCCCCACAGGCCGGTTCTCTGTCCAGGCATTGTTCCGGGTTAAATTCCGGGCCATGGGCAAACTCCGAGCGATACATAAGAACCGCTACCAGCAGAAACAATATCCACTGGGAAGTGTTTTCCGGCGATTTTTCTACAGCCATATCGCCTATGGTAAAGCCCTCAAACAGGCTGTATAGTTCCGCGGGAACGGAAAGATCCAGATTCAGCCGCTGGATGCGGACCCATTCCAGGGCAATGAGAATTTCCGGCCTGGCCCGGAGGTATACGGCTATGGTATGCAGCGCCAGGTACAGCCGTTCCGCCCGGCCTTCCGTCAGGCCGGAACGGGCGGAGACAATTGCGACGATGTGGTCGAATTCGCTCATAAAAAACCGGGAAAACATGTCCCGCTTGCTTTTAAAGTGGGCATAAAGGCCGCTTTTGGACAAACCTGACCGCTTTGCCACGGTTTCCATGGAGGTATAGGGACCGGCTTCCGCCATCGCTTCGGCAACGGCCTTTAGAAGCGGATCCGGTGAGTAGGGCTCTTCGGGAACACTGAGGGCTTCAAGTTTTTCATAGGGGAGGCTGTTTATCAGCTCCCGGTCAAAGCAAAGGCCCAGCCGAACCCGGGTTACGGTGGCCTCGGCAAAACACTGTACATCTTCTTCCGAAGGAGCGTATTCCAGCCGTTTTCCCAGCAGTTCCCGCTGCTGTGCCGCCGTTAGGGGGAAACGGTTTTTGTGGCCCACCTGGTTTTTATGGAATAACGCCATATCGAAAAAGGAGGTAGTCCCCGCCAGGAACATCACCGGAGGGTACTCCCGATCCGCCTGCATCCCCTGGATAAGCCGCGCAAAGAAGATTCCCCGTTTTTGCATCTCCTTATCGTCAAAGAACCGGTGCTTTTCCTCCTTTTTGTAGTGGATATGGGTCAGGGAATAAATGAAATAATCAAAATGCCGGGCAAAGTACGCGGTAATAAACCGGGCCATGACAAAGATCCGCTCCTGCCAGCAGGCGATACCAACGGCTCCCTCCAGCACGGGCTTCATTTCGGCGGCATAGTCGTCGTAAAAGCGGGTTTCCATGGCTTTCAGCAGGGCGTCTTTGCCGGGGAAATGCCGGTACAGCGCGGGCTTGGAAACCCCCAAAGCATCGGCCAGTTTGGCGAGGCTGGTAGTTTTGTACAATTCCCGCCCCCATACAAAAAAGGCGGCGCTAATTACATCATCCCTGGTCATGGTATCCACCGATAGCGAATCTTTCCGAACAGTGAACCTACAGTTAACGACCGGTCGGTAACTGTAAGGATAGCGGAATCTTCCCAAAAAGGCAAGGGCCCGCATTGCCTCACTAAAAATGTTACCGAAAATGGCCCACGCATCCGGCTCCCCGGCGGTCAGAGCTTAGGGAATAGAACCGCGGCGACGGGTCCTGGTGTTTTTTGACGAACCGAGTACAAAGAGACAACGCGGGGAGCGACAAACGGGGCGCTTCCCCTTTATACTGTCCGGGGGCGCCAGGAGGCGGGATTTTGACAATACATATGAAACAAGAAAAGAAACTGTTTATTCTATTTGTCCTTCTAAATCCGGTCTCCCGAAGTGTCAACTTATTCAAAACCAGCCCGAAACCAGGCGTTTCGAGCAAACTGTTTCGCGGGTACAGAACAATACCGGCATAAAATCGAGAAAAACAAGACAGACAACCTTTCAAAAAAGGTTTTCCTTTTAGTTTTTGAACCTGGTTTCCCCTTAAACGGGTGAGAGAAAAGGTGTTTTTTACCAGGCGTGGTTACGCCGCTTCCCTGTAGTAGTGGTTGTGCAGCCCGAACACCAGCGGCCTCTTCCTGATTTCTCCGGTTTCCGGCTGTACCGGCGGCGCGTTCGGAATGCCGTGTAAACCCTGGTGCGGACGGTAGTTGTTGTAATACTCAACGTAGCTTTTAAGGACGTTCCGCAGCTGGTTTTCCGTAAAAATAACAAAGTGATCCAGACATTCCTGCCGTAACGAGCGTATAAACCGCTCCGCATAGGCGTTCATGTTGGGCGAATAGGGAGTAATCCTGACGTCTTTTATATCGTATTGGTCATAGGGGAAGTACCGCAGTTCCCCCGAATTGTCGTGGATAAGATAGAAATCAGGGTATTTGTACTCAAACTCGGAAAACTGAAGCCGCGGGAACCGGATCGTGGGGTTCCGTGTAATGTTATAGTGAACGATCTGCCGGATTTCCAGCTTGATAACAAAAAACACGTAGAAGGTGACAAAACCGAATGCGGTAACGGTACAGAAATCACAGGCAAAGAGGGAATGCCAATGTGAAGCAGGGAACTTTTTCCAGGAGAGGTTCGCTTTAAGATCGCCGGTCCTGCGAAAACCGTTAAGGATTTTTGCGATGGTTTCATGGGACACAGATAGAGACAGCTTTGTTAGCTCGTCCCTGATACGCCGTACACCCCAGAGGCAGTTTTCCTGCTTCAGCGTAAGAATAAGTTCTTTAAGGGCTTTGGTAAGCGGAGGTCTTCCGGGCAGGTTATTCTTATGAAGCCGAGTCCAGTATCGAATGACGGCGTTTTTCCAGGTCGTGAGAATGGTATGGGGGCCGACCAGGGAGAAAAAACGCGAAGGATTCTTGACATGGCCGGCAAATGCATGGACGGCCTGTTTTTCATGGGGCAGCAGGCAGGGGCGGATACGGTGTTGTGTAAAGTACCGGCGGTAGTAGTGGTTTTCAAGCCACAGGAGGGCGATTTTGGCTCGTGCGGTACGGCGGGAGAGCAGGAAGACGCAGAACCGGAACAGGGAGAGGAAAAGCTGTACCAGGATCATAGGGTATGATACCAAATAGTAGTACTGTATGAAAGTTACCGCTTGCGGGAACGGAGCATGCGCTCTATAACTCCCGGTATAGTGTCCGGCCACGGAGCACCCATAGTGGGGGTGGGGGAAAAGCCGCAGGCTTTGGAGCCAGGGTTGCGTCACGAAGCTCGTGAAAGGAGGAACAGGAGAAACCTTTCGAAATGACCTAGCGGAGGCCGTGGGCCACTCAAACCCAGAACTTGTAATAAATTTTGTGTAAACGGCTATACTACTATAAGGAGTAAGTATGGCCTTTTCAAAAGAAGTTCTGGATGAAATTCTGAAGGACTACCACGGTCCTGACGATTTTTACGGGCCGGAAGGTATCATGAAGCAGCTTACCAAGGCGCTGGTCGAACGGCCCATGGAAGCTGAATTGACCGTACAGCTTGGGTATGAAAAACATGACCAGGGCGAAAAGCAGAGCGCCAACCGCCGCAACGGGAAAACCACCAAAGAGCTGAGAACAGACGACGGGCCGAT
>JAISBN010000105.1 GCA_031266175.1 Treponema sp.
CCCGGACTTGGTTACCGGTTTTATCCACCGGCCGGAATTCATGTACCAAAGGAGGATCCCCAGCCGGATAAACTCGTCCAGGTAGAGCATGAAGAACACCGCCAGGAAGGGCAGATGGAGCACAATGCCGCAGAGGGTGGCGGCGGGTATACTGATAAAGTAGAGGCCGCAGAACTCCACCGCCGCGCCGAAGACCGATTCTCCCCCGGCGCGGAAGATGTTGTTGCTCATGTAGTTGCAGGTCCTAATCGTTCCGGTAACCGCGTAGATATAGAGCATCCCCCGGGCGTAAGATTGCGCCGTTTCCCCCAGGCCGAAAAGGCCGAGGATGCCGTTCCTAAAGGTGATGATAATGACCGTCAGTACTAGTGTTATCAGCGGAACCACGATGACGAACCGCTTCGCGTCCCGGTAGCCTTCCAGGTGTTTGCCCGCGCCGATCCGCTTTCCTACCATTACCCCGCTGGCGTTTGCCAGGCCGCCGAAGAAGGCGAACACAAATCCCTCCATGACCCGGAAGACTGCGAAGGCCGCTATGCCCTCCGCGATCTGGCGGCCGATGATGATGTTGAGCAGGAGCTGGCCGATGCCGTAGGAAACTTCGTTGCAGACCACAAAAAATGTTTTAGAAAAGAAGTGCCGGATAAAGGGCAGGTCCCAGCGGTAATGATCCCGGACTCGGGTAATAAAAGAGTGTTTGTCCTTAAAACAGTAAAGGTACAGCACCAGGATATGCACTACCTGGGAAACAACGGTCCCAACCGCGGCCCCCTCCACCCCCATCTTGGGAAAACCGAACATACCGAAGATCAGTATCCAGTTAAGCAGAGTATTGGTGATAAGCGAGGCAACCGAAGCGAAGAGGGGAATCTTTACTTTTTCTATTGACCTAAGCAGGGAGGAGACAGCCATGGCAAGGACCTGTAGGGGATAACTCCAGCCTACGATCCGCAGGTACAGGACCCCGGTGGAACGGATATTTTCCTTGTCGGTGTAGATCCCCATGATAAAATCCGGGGCGAATACCGCCGCGGCCCCAAAGACAATGCCGGCGATCATCATCGTAACCAGGGTAAGCCCGTAGGCCCGGCAGATCCCCCGTTCATCCTTGGCCCCCCAATACTGGGCGAAAAATATGGTGCCGCCGTTGCAAAATCCAAAATAGGCGGCAAAGAGCAGCATGGAAAAGAGGGAGCAGATTCCCACCGCCGCCACCGCGGTCTCTCCCTGGGTCCCAATCATAATGGTATCCACCATACCGGCGGATGTGGTAAGCAGGTTCTGCAGGGCCACCGGAAAACCGATGATAAAAACCTCCTCGTAAAAGCGGCGGCCGCCGAAAGAAAATTTGTCCATCCCTTGATCATTGCATATCTTACCCCCCCGGTGCTATCCTGAACCGGACGAATTTTTCATCACATTACGGCGGACTGGAGGCGGAAATGGGAGTTGTCGGCGATCTTTGCGCGGAAGTGCGGCTTCCCCGGATGCTCAAGGTAAAACAGCATTTTGATCGGGAACATATTGAACCGGAGGATATTCCCCCGGCCGTAGCGGCCCAGTTGTCCCGGCCCGAACTGGGGGACCCCATAAAACCCGGCAAGCGTTACGCTATTACCTGCGGCAGCCGGGGGGTGGCCAACGCGGCCGTCATCACCAAATCTATTGCCGCCTTTATCAAGTCCCGGGGGGGCCTGCCCTTTGCGGTGCCCGCCATGGGGAGCCACGGCGGCGCCTCCGCCGAAGGGCAGAAGGCCCTGCTCGCCGGCTACGGGGTGACCGAGGAGTTCATAGGCTGCCCCATCCTTTCTTCCATGGAAACCGTACTCATCGGCGGAAGCGGGCCGGGGCCCGGCGGAAAAAGCTACGGCGTGCGGATCGATAAAAACGCCGCCGAGGCGGACGGCATCATCGTAGCGGGGCGGATCAAACCGCATACCGATTTCCACGGCCCCTACGAAAGCGGGATCATGAAGATGATGGCCATCGGCCTGGGCAAGCGGGAAGGGGCGGATGTCTGCCACCAGAACGGGTTTGGGTACATGGCGGAGATGGTTCCCCTTTTCGGTAAAACCATCATTACATACGCCCCGGTGGTCCTGGGTTTTGGAATCCTGGAAAACGCCTACGGCCAAACCTGTAAATTCGCCGCCCTGCGGCCCGATGAAATTGAGGCGGAGGAACCGGCCCTGCTGGAGGAGGCCCGCTCCCACCTTCCCCTTATCCCCTTTGACAGCGCCGACGTGCTGGTGGTGGACCGGATCGGCAAGGATATTTCCGGGGACGGCATGGACCCCAACATCACCGGCCCCAGCCCCTGCTCCCCCTGGGTTACCGGGGGCATCAAGGCCGACCGCACCGCCGTACTGGACCTGACCGAGGAAACCCACGGCGCGGCCCTAGGCATCGGGGCGGCCCATACCATTACCCGCCGTCTTTTCAACAAGATAGATTACGAAGCTACCTATGTGAACGCCGTCACCAGCCGGGGCATAGATTTTGTGCGGATTCCCTGCATCCTGGAAAACGACCGGGAGGCGGTGCAGCTTGCCCTGCGGACCTGCATAGGCGGCGATCCCGCCCGTCCCCGCATCGTCCGTATCGCCGACAGCCTCCACACCGAAGTTTTTATGATCTCCGAAGCGATGGAAGAGGAGGCCCGGATCAAGGGTCTGGAAATTCTCGAAGGCCCTGCTCCCTGGCCCTTCGATACGAACGGCAACTTATGGTAACGGCATAGGAATTTTCCTATGTTGGGCGCATCCCCCGCCTTCGGCGGGGGACCGGGCTATCCGCTCTAATAAAAACGCTTTTGTTCGCGGGGGTGGAGTTTGGGGCAAAGCCCCAAACTCCGAAAATAAAAACGCGCAAGCGTTTTTATTCCGCTCCTATCCCTTGCGCGCAGCAATTCTCCATTTACCGAATTTTCCGATAATAAAGCATGGGAAGGGGACTACTACAGGCACATTTGGAAGCCTTTGACAGGATCGGGGCAAGTATCGCCGACAAGCGGCGGGAAGG
>JAISBN010000134.1 GCA_031266175.1 Treponema sp.
GGGGTATTCTTTCTCTGCAAGAAATTTATAGTTTTCATGCCGCGCGTTTACCCCCTTGCAAAAATACTATTTACAGCCCCCATAGTAAACACCGGTCCGGCGGTTTTGTCAAGCGCAATACCTTAATAGCGCTTGTTGATGTTTCCCGCGATCCCAAGAAGCTTTTCCCTGCTGTTCAGTTCCGGGTCGGCGATTACCGTGTCCAGCAGCTCGTTCAGAATAATGCCGACGTATTTTCCCGGCGGTACGCCGATGTCCATCAGGTCCCGGCCGTTAACCGCCAGGTCCTTCAGGGACAGGGCGCCGCCTTTTTCCAGGACCGATTTAATCCGCCGGCGGAAGGGGAGGAGGGCCCCGGGGTCCGGGTCTGTCCCCGCCATGCCCGCGGTGTCCGCCAGGCGCAGCTCGAAGAGTTCCTGCAGCAGGTCTTCCCCGGTACGGATAAGAAAGCGGCGGACGGCGCTGTCGGTCCAGGTTTCGTCGTAGTGGAACATGTGGGCGGCGATAAGCCGCAGGACCTTTGCCGTTACCGCGTTGGGATACCGGAACCGGCGCATCATGCCCTCCGCCAGCCGGACCGATTCCCCTTCGTGGTTATAGAAGGTCCAGGTTCCCTTCGGGCCGGTGCCGCCGGGATCCCCGGAGGGTACGAAATTCCGGACCCGGGGTTTTCCCAGATCGTGGAACAGCGCGGCCATCCGGACTTCCCGGGAAAAGCCCCTTTTTGCCGCGTAGGCGCAGGCCAGCAGGGAATGATCCAGAACGTCGAAGCGGTGGTATCCCCGCTGCTCAACACCCCGGCAGGCGTCCAGTTCCGGCAGGATCAGCTTAAGAAGCCCCGTTTCTTCCATGATAATAAAGCCCGTCTGGGGGTTGGGGGCGGCGATGGTTTTGTCCAGCTCTTCCCGGATCCGCTCCGGGGCAACCCTGGCGGCGGCGTCCAGAACGCCGGGGATAGCCTTCAGGGTCTGTTCTTCCAGATCGAACCCCAGCTGGGCGGCAAAACGCACCGCCCGCATGGGCCGCAGGCCGTCTTCGGCAAACCGTTCTTCCGCTTTTCCCACGCAGCGTATCAGCCGCCGGCGGATGTCCCCCCGGCCGTCAAAGGGATCCACCAGCGTTCCCTGGGGAAGCCTGACCGCTGCGGCGTTCATGGTAAAATCCCGGCGGGAAAGATCCGCCTCGATGGAGCCGGCGTAGGCGACGGCGTCGGGCCGCCGGCCGTCGGAATAGGCCGATTCCGTCCGGAAGGTGGTCACCTCCAGGGAAACCTCCCGGTGGCGGATGGTAACCGTCCCGTGTTTGATCCCCGTGGGAATAACCCGCTTAAAAAGCCGCATCACCTCCTCGGGCCGGGCGCTGGTGGCAAGATCCCAGTCCGCCGAGTCCCTCCCCAGGATGAGATCCCGCACCGCCCCTCCCACCAGGTACACTTCTTTCCCCGCGGCGTTAAAGATCCGGGCAATGTCCTGTAATACCGGGGGCAGCCGGAACCTGTTCATGGCGGCAGTATATCACACCAACCCCCTTTCCCTGTATACTCCTTCCGGACGGTAAGGATTCATTCGGATGGTAAGGGATTATTCAGACCAGGCCCCGCTGGGCATCGCTTTCCTGGGGGGCGACGGCCCCGCCCCGGCGCTGATCCGGTCCCTGCTGGGGGCGGACCCTGCGGGCGATCCCCTGCTGGCCGCGGCGGATTCGGGGCTGCTCCTGGCGGAGAGCGCGGGCCTGCGGCCCCGGTGGATTATCGGGGACATGGATTCCCTGGGGGCGGAGTCGGAGCGGCTTGCCTCGTACCCGCCGGAACAGGTTATCCGCCGCCCCCCGGACAAGGACTATACCGATACGGAACTGGCCCTTTCCCTGCTTGAGGAAAAGGGCGCCCGGCGGATCTGGCTGGTAGGCGGCGGCGGCGGGCGGCTTGATCACCTGCTCGCGATCCGGTCCCTCTTTGAGCGGGACCGGTGTCCCGAACGGTGGATTACCCCGGGGGAGGACGTCCGCTGCCTTGAGGCGGGCTCACCCTTCCTCCCCGGCGAACTGGCCCTCCCGCCGGCGGGCACAGGGCTCCCGAAGCGGGGCCCCATATCGGTGTTCCCCCTGGGAGCAGGCCCCTGGAAGGCTTCGAGCCGGGGCCTCAAGTGGCCCCTGGAAGGGCTCCCCTGGAATTCGGGCTTTTTCGGGCTGAGCAACGAGGCGCCCGGGGGCTTTACCATAAAGGCCCTGGAGGGCCGCTTTATGGTAACCCTGCCTCTCCACAGGGGATGATGCCCGGAACAGGCGGCGGTATCGCGGGTTTTCTCGTTAATTACGAGCGTCCACGCACCGGTATCCACCACGGCGTTGACCGTGAGCTGCCGGACCTGATCCAGAGGCATATAACCCCCATCCGCCACGTTCTGATCCCTGATGTTGACCAGGGTAACTTCCGTTCGTACTTCTCCCACATCGTGCTCCTTGCCTCAAATATACCACGAACCATGGACAGGGAACAAATCCGCCCGGTCTATACATGTACACGCTTCAGTTTTACATCACTAAGGGGTATATACATTTTTTCCGTCCTTCATAAACGGCGCGAAAGCAACTCGCTTGTCTTCGGGCATGCCAATGGAAGCGCCGCCTTCCGCGCTGTCAAACAAATAGACCCCCACTCCCCATGGACCGTCCGATGGATGCTCAAATATAAGCACGTAGTATTTACCGGTTCTTGCCGGAAGGTTTCCACTTTCCGTAAGGGTAATTTCGAATTCCACGTCGGAAACCCTGGCGCCGCTGGTAGTCGTTATTCTGCCTGTGCTTGATGTGGCAATATCGTCCGCGTCCGCGGTGAATTTTGCCTTCCCCAGGGGTAAAACAAACCGGTTGCCGGCCGCGATAGGCGTCCCGTTATACGTTTTCATGGTGAACGATCTGCCCCATGATCCCCAGCCGAGGAGTACAATAACCGCCGTTTTTTCCGGGGGAAGTTCCTTGTCATAATAGACATCCCCGGCGCTGCTCGCGCACCCCATAAACATGACCGCGATTCCGATTAAAATTTTTGATAGATTCTTCTGTTTCATCCGTTCTCCCATCACATACACTCCTTACCGCTGCGTTAGTTTGCGGATACGGCGTACCGTATCCGCCTTCATCATATACATTCCTTACTGCCGCGTCAGCTTGCGGATACAGTGGTTGTACCAATCCGTGACATAGATAACAGTACCCGCACTGTTCACCGCCACGCCATTCGGCCAGGTGAGTTTTGCCGCCGTGCCGATCCCGTCGGTATAACCTTTGGTACTTCCCGCCAGGGTCGTTACCACCCCTTCGGAGGTGATCCTGCGGATACAATGGTTCTGCGTATCAGCTACATAGACATTACCCGCGCTATCCACCGCCACACCCTCCGGGTTCTTGAATTTCGCCGTCAGACCGGTCCCGTCGGTATAACCGTAACTGCCGCTTCCCGCCAGGGTCGATACCATGCCTTCGGGGGTGATTTGGCGGATACGGTCGTTGTACGAATCCCCGACATAGACAGTACCCGCGCTGTCTACCGCCACACCAGCGGGAGAATAGAATTGTGCCTCCGTGCTCGTCCCTTCGGCATAACCGTAACTGCCGCTTCCCGCCAGGGTCGATACCACGCCTTCGGGGGTGATTTGGCGGATAAGGGCGTTATACAAATCCGCGACATAGACAGTACCCGCGCTGTCCACCGCCACATCATGCGGAGAATAGAATTGGGCCGCCGTACCGGTCCCATTAGTATCACCGGAGCTGCCGTTTCCCGCCAGGGTCGATACTACACCGCTAGGGGTAATTGTGCGGATACGATGGTCGGACTGATCCGCTACATAGATGTTACCCGAGGTGTCCATCGTTATGCCGGTCGGCCACTCGAATTCCGCCGCCGCGCCGGTCCCGTCGGCATAACCAGAATGGCCGTTTCCCGCCAAGGTACTGACGACCCAAACTTCTCCGGACGGACCCCCGCCCCCGCTTCCTCCGTCCCCCGACTGGTCATCGCCCCCCGAGGGATTGGGGCACGCTATCAGCGCCGCCGTTAACGCCGTCAGCGCCAGGGCGAACAACGCCGCTAAAACCGCCGGCGCCGTAATCGCCGCTGTTTTCATTACCGTCTTTTTCATCACAGACACTCCTTTGCGTTTAAGCCCCGCCGGGCGCCGCCCGATGGCGGATTAGGGAATAATCGCGCTCTGGATCTCGCTGGGGGGCCGGTCTTTTGACCGACAATTTGGCAGTACTTTTTGTACTGGGCGTCAAATTTCTCGTCTTCCTGGTCTATCCAGTCTTTCATGATGTCCTCCTTGGGGGCAGGGGGGCTGATCCCGGACCCGCCCCGGGTACTGGTGGGTTCACCCGGAATACTTCCGGGCGTATTTGCGATGACTCCGGGAACTCTCGCAACGACTCCGAGAGTTCTCGCGGTGGTTCCGGGAACACCCGGAAAGATGCCGGGGGTTCCCGAAGGGATCCGGAGTGAGGGTACGCTATATATGGTGTCGTTGCGGGAAAAAGCGAGTTACCTACGCTACATGGGGGGGGGGGGGGGGGGGGGGTTAAAAATTTTCAACAAGAATGGGCGGAACACCCCAAAACCCCGGCACCGGGGCCCGGCCCGCCGGTAAATGGGGGGCCC
>JAISBN010000149.1 GCA_031266175.1 Treponema sp.
CTTCGGCTTTGAATTCCTTCGGGTATACCCGCCGTTCTTTGTCTTTCTTTCCCATCGTTTTCTCCTCTTCTGTTGTATTCTACGCTTATCTTTGTGTCCACCAGATGGGGCGAGGTCCACTTCTTTTTTGTCCGTTCTGTCCGTGAGGGTCTTGCGGATTTCGGCTATTCTCTATAAGGAACAACTCCGGGCGGGGTACACAAAAATCCCGAAGCAAATTCCCGAATTTTCCCTGTTTTGGGACGGCGAAACCTTGATTTCGGGCGTTTTTTGCCGTTTCCCTTCCGGATTTTCCATCACCCTTGATCATTCCGGTTCAAACCGCTACCCTAACACGGAGCATGGGGGAGAAATCATGGCTAAGCAGACAAAGCCGGCCAGGCAGGCAAAGCTGGTGCTGGAAGACGGTTCAGAATACGCGGGCTGGTCCTTCGGCCGGCCCCGGTCCCAGGCGGGGGAAGTGGTCTTTACCACCGGCATGACGGGGTATCCCCAGTCCCTGACCGATCCCAGCTTCCGGGGACAGATCCTGGTATCCACCTATCCTTTAACGGGAAATTACGGGGTACCGCTGACCGGGAACGCCGAACCGTTTTTTGACAAAACCGGGCTTCCCGTCCATTTTGAATCGGAACGGATCCAGGTCTCGGGGTTCGTAGTGTCCGAAGTCTGCGAGGAACCCAGCCACTTTGCTTCCGGGGCTTCCCTGGCCGCCTGGCTGGACAAAAACAACGTCCCCGGCGTCTGGGGCATCGACACCCGTTCCCTGACCATCCGGCTCCGGGAACACGGGGTGATGATGGGAAAAATTCTGGTGGAAGGGAGCCGGGACGTAACCCTGGATTCGGGACTGGCGGTCCATCCGGTGGCGGAGGTTTCCCCGTCAAAGCCCTCGGTTATCATGCCGCCGGGAATTCCGGCGGACGAAGCGGAAGGGCTTCCCGTGGTGGCGCTGGTGGACTGCGGCGCCAAGGCCAATATCACCCGCTGCCTGCTGGCCCGGAAGGTTACGGTTATCCGTCTGCCCTGGAACCACGACCTTTCGGGGATTGCCTTTGACGGCATCTTCCTCTCCAACGGGCCGGGGGATCCCAAGAGCTGCGGCAAAACCATCGCCGCGGTCCGCAGGGCCTTTAGCCTGGGGAAACCCGTTTTCGGGATCTGCCTGGGCAACCAGATCATGGCCCTGGCCGCGGGGGCGGATACCTACAAACTCCCCTACGGCCACCGGGGGCAAAACCAGCCCTGCGTCGAGCTGGATGAACACCGCCCGGCCGGTCCCCGGGGCGCTTCCACCGCCGCTCCGGGGCCCCGGTGCTACATCACCAGCCAGAACCACGGTTACGCGGTCCGGGCCGAAACCCTGCCCTCCGGCTGGGAGCCCTGGTTTGTGAACGGCAACGACGGTACCATCGAGGGGATCCGGTCCGGAACAGGCCCCTTTTCGGCGGTCCAGTTCCACCCCGAAGGCTGTCCCGGCCCCCGGGATACGGAGTTCCTCATCGACCGCTTTGTGGAAACGGTACGGGAGGGGAAAAAATGACGGTAAAGAAAGTGCTGGTCCTCGGTTCCGGGGGGCTTAAAATCGGACAGGCCGGGGAATTCGACTATTCCGGTTCCCAGGCCCTTAAGGCCCTGCGGGAAGAGGGCGTCAAAACGGTGCTGATCAACCCCAACATCGCCACCATACAAACCAGCGAGGGAATGGCGGACGCCACCTACTTTTTGCCGGTTACCCCCGAATTCATCAGGGCGGTGATCGAAAAGGAACGGCCCGACGGCCTCCTCCTTTCCTTCGGCGGACAGACCGCGCTGAACGCGGGGGTGGCCCTGGACAAGGACGGAACCCTGTACAAGTACGGCGTTAAGGTCCTGGGAACCCCGGTTTCCGCCATCGAAGACACCGAGGATCGGGAGCGTTTTGTCAAACGGCTTTTGGAAATCGGGGCCAAAACTCCCCGGAGCGTTGCGGTGGACGCCGCCGCGGGTACGGAAGCAGGCGCGGAAGCGGCCGTGGAAAAAGCCGCCGCCGCCGCGGAACAGATAGGCTACCCGGTCATGGTCCGGGCAGCCTATGCCCTGGGGGGCATGGGCTCGGGAATCTGCCGCGGCGAAAGGGAACTGCGCCGCCGCTGCGGCCAGGCCTTTGCCAAGCTGAGCGGCGGCAAGGCCCAGGTGCTGGTGGAAGAATGGCTCGGGGGCTGGAAAGAAATCGAATACGAAGTGGTCCGGGACGCGGCGGATAACTGCGTCACGGTCTGCAATATGGAAAACTTTGATCCCCTGGGGATCCACACCGGCGAAAGCATCGTGGTGGCCCCCTCCCAGACCCTGACCGATTCGGAATACCACAAACTCAGGAGCATCGCCATCCGGGTGATCCGCCACCTGGGGATCATCGGCGAATGTAATATCCAGTATGCCCTGGACCCGGAAAGCGAAGATTACCGGATCATCGAGGTGAACGCCCGGCTTTCCCGGTCTTCCGCCCTGGCTTCCAAAGCCACGGGCTATCCCCTGGCCTTTGTCGCGGCAAAACTCGCCCTGGGCTATTCCCTGACCGATATAGAAAACCGGATCACCCGGGCGACAAAATGCTGCTTTGAACCGGCGCTGGATTATATCGTGGTCAAAATCCCCCGCTGGGACCTCCTGAAGTTTAAAAACGTGGACCTGCGGATCGGCAGCGAAATGAAGAGCGTCGGCGAAGTTATGTCCATAGGCCGGAGTTTCGAGGAGGCGATCCAGAAGGCGCTGCGGATGACCGGCATCGGCGCGCCGGGACTGGCGGGGGACGACAGCCTCTGCGGCAGCGCGTTTACGCCGAATCCGGCGGAGATTCCCCCCTCCACCGGTAAACCGGAAGGCTCCGCCCCAGGCGGCGGCCCGGAGGAAGGCAAAGGAAAATCCGGGTCCCTCCAGGGACTTATCCGGGACGCCCTGGCTAAACCCACGGACCGGCGGATCTTTGTGATCTGCCGGGCCCTACTGGAAGGATGGTCCGTCGAAAAAATACACCGGCTCACCAAAATCGACAAATGGTACCTGTATAAAATCGCCAATGTCATGGAAACGGAACAGGAACTCCGGGGGGCACAAAACCTTGAGCGGGAACTCCTGGCAAAGGCAAAGCGGCAGGGATTCAGCGACAGCCGGATTGCCGCCTTTCTGGGAATGACGGAAACGGAAATCCGTTCCCACCGGGAAGAGTACCGCATCAGGCCCGGCGTTAAACAAATCGACACCCTGGCCGCGGAATATCCGGCAAAAACCAACTACCTGTACATGAGCTACGGTTCCGGTCCCGCCGGTTCCCCCGCCGCCGACGACGCGGCTCCCGCGGGCCGGGGGGTTATGGTTTTGGGTTCCGGGGCATACCGCATCGGAAGCAGCGTTGAATTCGACTGGTGCTGCGTCAACGCCGCGGAAACCGTCCGCCGACTGGGACGCTATTCGATCATGGTTAACTGCAATCCCGAAACGGTCTCCACCGACTACGACATGTGCGACCGGCTGTACTTTGAGGAGCTTTCCCTGGAACGGATCCTGGACATCTACGAGCGGGAACGGCCCGAGGGCCTTATTCTTTCCATGGGGGGTCAAATCCCCAACAACCTGGCCACCAAACTCTACGACGCCGGGGCCCTGATTTACGGCACCCGCCCGGAATCCATCGACATGGCCGAAGACCGGAATAAATTTTCCGCCCTCCTGGACAGGCTGGGAATTGAACAGCCCCCCTGGCGGGAACTGACCGGCCTTGCTTCCGCCAAAGCCTTTGCCGCGGAAGCGGGATACCCGGTGCTGATCCGCCCCAGCTATGTCCTTTCCGGCGCGGCGATGAACGTGGCCTGGAACGACAAAACCCTGGAAGAATACCTGGCCCTGGCCGCGGACGTATCCGCCGAACATCCGGTGGTCATCTCCAAGTTTATCGAAGATTCCAAGGAAATAGAAATCGACGCCGTGGCCAAACGGGGGGAGATTCTCTTCCACGCGATCACCGAACATGTGGAAAACGCCGGGGTCCATTCCGGCGACGCCACGGTGGTGCTTCCCGCCCAGCGGCTGTATGTGGAAACGATCCGGAAGATCCGCCACATCGCCGAAGCAGTCTCCCGGGCCCTCCAGATCACCGGCCCCTTTAACATCCAGTTCCTGGCCCAGGATAACCGGGTCAGGGTCATTGAGTGCAACCTCCGGGCCAGCCGGAGTTTTCCCTTCTGCTCCAAGGTATCGAAGATCAACATGATAGACCTGGCGGTCCGGGCGATGCTGGACGAGAACGCCGAAAAGGTTCCCGTCTCCGCCCTGGACCTGGACTGGGTGGGAGTCAAGGCGGCCCAGTTCAGCTTTTCCCGGCTCCACGGCGCGGACCCGGTCAGCGGGGTCGAAATGGCCAGCACCGGGGAAGCGGCCTGCATAGGACCGGACCTGAACGACGCCTTCCTCAAGGCCCTTCTTTCCGTGGGGTACCGCGTCCCGCCGGATTTCAGCGCCCGGAAACGGGTCCTCCTTTCCACCGGCCCCATGAAAGACAAGGTGGAATTTTTACGGTCCGCGCAAAAACTCGTTTCCCTGGGGTATGATATTTTTGCCTCCCGGGGCTCGGCCAGGTTCCTTTCGTCCAACGGCATTCCCGCGGTAACCCTGAACTGGCCCCTGGAATCAAAGGAACCGAACATCGCCAGCTGCATTAAAAAGCGGGAAGTGGACATCATCATCAATATCCCCAAGAACAACCGGGAAACGGAGCTGAAAAACGACTACCTGATCCGCCGCCTGGCGGTGGACTTTGACATCCCCCTCTTTACCAACGTTAAAATAGCCCGCCAGTTTATCGACGCCCTGGAGGCCCGGCATCAAAAGGAAGGGAAGGCCCTGGAGATCAAAGCCTGGGAAGAGTACCGGTAACGGTAACCGCGAGGGCGGGAACCGGAAACCATAGAGGGGGGAAGACCTGCCGGACGATTTTGTTGAAGATAAGCGGCGTTCTTAGGGTGCTTCGCGGCGAGGAACAGACCGCCCGGTGCGGTTGAAACTCCGTGGGTCGGTCACCTCTGTATTATCGTGTATAAATACTTGACAATATACGGCAAATGCTATATATTGTGTAGCAAGAGGTAATAATATGGCACAGTTAAATATCAGACTTGACGATCCGGTCAAGGAACAGGCCGAAGCCCTTTTTAACCGGATGGGCCTAACCATGTCGGCGGCGGTTACGCTCTTTTTACATCAGGTAATTTTGCATAATGCCATCCCGTTCAAGATCACCGCCCAGGGCGACCCCCTTTATAACCCCGCAAACATCGCCCGTGTCAAAGATTCCATCAGCCAGTTCAACCAGGGTAAGTTTAGAGAAAAATCCCTGGAAGAACTGGATCGGATGGCCGATGAGTAAACCGCTGTTCTCCGACGACGCATGGGAGGATTATCTGTATTGGCAGTCCCAGGACAAAAAGACGCTGAAACGGATAAACGCTCTTGTTAAGGACATAGAGAGAAACGGCAATGAAGGAATAGGCAAACCCGAACCCTTGCGGGAAGATCTGTCCGGTTATTGGAGCAGACACATAGACGATAAAAACCGTCTGGTCTACCGCATTCTTGACAGCGGGATTATCGAAATTCATACCTGCCGTTCTCATTACAGTAACAAATAGGCTTGCGGTGGAACTGAATGCTATATGTGGGTATATGGGGAACGATACAAGCTTTTTTTACCCAAACAGGCCCGGTTCCCCGGCGCCGACGCTACGCTTAATTCGCAAATGGCGGTAGGCCAGATCCGTCACCACCCGGCCCCGGGGGGTCCGCTGCAGCAGGCCCGCCTGGATAAGGTAGGGCTCGTAGTAGTCTTCCAGGGTATCCACCGCTTCCCCTGCGGAAATCGCCAGGGTTTCCGCCCCCACCGGCCCACCGGCGTAGCGTTCTATGATGATCCGCAGGATTTCCCGGTCGTGCCGTTCCAGGCCGAGTTCGTCGATCTCCAGCCGGCGGAGCCCCTCGGCAACCACCGCTTTAGTGATCCTCCCCCCGTCCCGTGCCGGTTCCCCCAGGATCTGGGCAAAGTCCCGCATCCGCCGGAGGAGCCGGTTGACCACCCGGGGGGTACCCCTGGCGGAGGCGGCGAGCAGGGCCGCGGCGTCGTCCTCCACCGGGGTTTGTAAAATTCCCGCGGAGCGGCGGACGATGGCTTCCATGTCGTCCTTCCCGTAAAAGTTAAACCTGCAGGTGATGCCGAAGCGGCTTATCAGGGGGCTTGCCACGTTCCCCGCCTTGGTGGTGGCCCCCACCAAGGTAAAGGGCTGGATGGGGATGCGGATCGTCCGGGCGCTCGGTCCCTGGCCGATGATCCAGTCCAGCTCGTAGTCTTCCATGGCGATGTACAGCATTTCCTCGATGGCGGGCTTAAGCCGGTGGATCTCGTCGATAAAAAACACGGTCTTTTCGGTTACCGTGGTCAGAATCCCCGCCAGGTCCTTGGGCTTGTCCAGGGCGGGGGCGGAGGTTACCTTGAAGTCCGCCCCCAGCTCCCGGGCCACCACCTGGGCCAGAGTGGTCTTCCCCAGCCCCGGAGGGCCGATAAGAAAGAGGTGATCCAGGCTTTCGTTCCGTTCCCTGGCGGCGGCGATAAAGACCGCCAGGTTTTCCTTCATCGCCGCCTGGCCCAGAAATTCCTTTAAAGATTTGGGCCGGAGCGAAAGATCCCGCTCATCCCCGTCCCGGGCCTCGGGACGCAGCAGGCCGGGGTCGAATCCGCCGTTCTTCGTTTTTTCCATAATCCCGCCGCGCCGCTACTGCCCGCTTAAGGCAACAATCGCTTCCCGGAACAGCCGCTGTTCCCGGTCCGCCCCCGCAAGATCCGGGGGAAGCTCCGCGGCGGCCTTGGCCAGGGCGTCGGCCGCGGCCTTCCGGTCGTAGCCCATTCCCGCCAGGGCCTCGATCAACTCGCCGTAGGGGCCGGTTATCCGGGGGGCGGCGGCATCGTCAAACCGGAGCTTTCCCTTAAGGGCCAGGAGCATCTTCTGGGCGGTCTTTTTTCCCAGCCCCGGCACCGCCAGAAGCCTGCTTAAGTCCTCGGTTTCCAGGGCCGCTTCCATCTCCTCCTGGCCGATCCCCCCCATGATCTTAACCGCCCCCCGGGGGCCGATGCCCTCGACTTTAAGCAGCTCAAGAAAGGTGGAACGCCGTACCTCGTCGGCAAAACCGAAGAGGCGCATCTCCGTCTCCTTGTGGTAAAGCCAGGTATAGACCCGGCCCGTTTCCCCCGGAGGAGGAAGCCGGCCCAGGTCCGTGGCGGGAACAAGGATGTCCCATTCCACGCCGCCGGTTTCGACGCGGAGGGTGTCGGCCCGTTTTTCGGTGATGGTTCCCCGGATACTGTTGAACATGGCCTTAAGGATAGCACGGAAGGGCGCCGGTCAGCCAGCGGTCAATGATAAACCGGGATACCGACCCGGGGTTCGGCAGCGCGGGGGTTCCCGCGGCAACCTGCTCCCGGCTGAACCACCGGGCGTCGGTTATCTCCCTGCCGTCGGGTTTCAGTTCGCCCCCGGCGTAGCGGGCGGAAAACCCCACCATCAGGGAATTGGGGAAGGGCCAGCTTTGGCTGGTCACATACCGGACCGTATCGGCCTCGATGCCCACCTCTTCCTTTATCTCCCGCAGCACCGTGGACTCCAGGTTTTCCCCCGCTTCGGTAAAACCAGCGATCAGGCTGTACACGCCGCTGGAAAATTTGACATTGTGGGCCAGGAGCGCCCGGCCGTCGTCCCTGAGAACCAGGGTGATCACCGCCGGGGAAATCCGGGGATACTCTATCCTGCCGCACCGGGGGCAGAGCCGGGCCAGTTCCCCCGGTAAATCGCCGTTCCGTTCCCCGCAGCTCCCGCAGCAGAGGGAATCCTTCCGCCACTGCAGCACATGGTAGGCCCGCAGGAGCCGCCCCGCGGTTCCGGAACCCGGCGCCGCGCCGGCAACGCCAACGCCGGTATCGGCGCCGCCGCCGCCAGTTCCCGCCAGGACCACCACCGCCTGGCGGACGGAAAAGGTCCGCCACCCCGGGGGCAGTTCCGCATCCGGGGAAAGCAGCGCGCCGGGAATCAGCTCCGGCGGCTCCCCCGGGGACGCGATGGCGGGGGTACCGTAAAAATCCAGCTCCCCGAAGGCGCTCCGAAGCCGTTCCCGGTCAACGCCGTACACCGCTTCTTCATCCTCCGCGGACGAGGGGACAACAAGATAATTTCCCTGGAAAAGATACGCCACGCCGTCACCGGGCGGGGCCTTTACTTCCGGCATGGTTCCCTCCGTCGCTTACCGTGACCATAGCAAAAATCCGGCTTTCCGTAAAGTTGCTTTACTCCGAAAAGAAATTCGCCCCAAAGAAGACGTTAAGCGCATAACCGGGATAATTCCCTTTTTTGTTCAGGTACGCTATACTTACCTTGATAATGCGGGTTTTACTCCGGCCGGCCGCCGCGAAATATCTTGAACGCCCTGGAGAGCCAAACAAGGGCCGCATAAAAGCCGCCTTTAAGGACTTGTCAAAAGATCCGCCGGAGGGGTGATGTCCGTCCGGTTGTGGGCCGGGAAGGGTATTTCCGGCTGAGGGTCGGGAATTTCCGGGCATTGTACCGGATTGAAAACAACGCAATTATTGTTACCCACATTGACCCCAGAGGTCAGGTTTACAAGAAAAAGAACAGGGGAAGAAAATGACTACCGCCGGTTTAAGAAAAGAACTGAAAGGCTATATAGAGGCAATGCCGGAACGTAACCTGTATGTATTGAAGCCGCTTTTGTCTACCCTGGCGACGCCTCCCTACACGGTTGAAACAGATTTGACCAATGAGGAAATTGCCATGATAGATGAGGGCATGGCAGAGTATCGGGCAAACCCCGCAGGTTTTGTTCCTTTGGAAAACATACCGTAAGCCGCACCTCTGCCTGCGGACAGGCGGCGGCGGGGCGGCGAAGCTATTAGCTTCGCCACGCCGCCGGCCGGGTTCCCTAATCCCAGGAGATGCCGATCCGGATTTCGGAGGAGGATGCGCCGGGGATGACGCCGGCGGGGATGGCTGTGGTTTCTACCCCCGCGGGAGGGGGCGCGGCCTGGGCCGCCGCGGTTTCCACCGGAGCCGCGATCCTGCCGGTGACGGGATCGGGGGAGCCGCTCTGCCCCGCCCGGACGTACACCACCGTGCTGTCGGCGCCGGAAAATCCTACCGTTCCCTCGTCTACCGTAAGGTTTACCGTGTCAAATTCAAAAAGCGTACCCCGGACCGAGGCGGTGGCGGTGGGGCTTCTGACGGTAAACTGTACCGGCCGTTCCGCCGGGGGCTTGACGTCCGCCCGGATCCGCCCGGCCTGCAGGCTGATATTCACCCGCTCGGCGTCCTCGGCGGCCCGGATCTCCGTCAGGGAGAGGCGGGTCAGGGGCTGGACCGTAAGGGTGGAGTTCCCCAGCCGGATCAGGGCGGAGCTCTTGAAGCCCGTGGATATCTGGGTGTCGCCGGTCAGTTCCTGTCCCGGCGCCGCGGGAACCCAGGCCGAAGCGCCGGGCCGCTTGAGCTCCACCGTTCCCCGGACTTCCTGGATAAGCGCCCGGGAGCTTTGGGCGGACAGGGCCGCGGGACCGGCCAGTCCGGTCAGGACGCAGAACACCGCCGCTAACCAGCGGGTTTTTAACGCGGATGTTTTCAGGGTTTTCATGTAATCCTCCTCTTAATTATAACGACAGAATCAGCCGCAGGGCCGCTTTCCAGCGGGTCTCCGCGTCCGGGGCAAAGGCGTTCCCCAGGCGGGGGAAAAAAGCGCCGCCCCCGAAGGTCAGGGCCAGATCCGGCAGGGGCGTCCAGGACGCGGTGCCGAAAACTTCCCCGCCCAAAAAGTACCCGTCCCCGTTGAACCTGTCCCGGGCGTCCTGAAACGTTTCGGTGTCCACCCGGATAAAGTAGGACCCCTCCGCCCCCAGGGACAGGGTGGGCAGGGGCCGCAGGGTATAGCCCAGGGTAACGGCGGAAACGCCCCCAATGGCCGGACTGAAAACCTGCCCCCGGGGCAGGGCGTTCACCGGGACAAAGGAATCAAGCCGGTCCCCGGTCCGGGGGGATGAATAGACCGCCCGGAGGGTGAGGGTATCGTCCCAGGAAGAGGGAAGCGCCCAGCCAAGTCCCAGGGCGGCGGCAAAAAACAGGGTCATGTCGCCGTTCCCGGCGTCGCCGTTCCCGCCGCCGGAGGTTTCCCCCGCCCCCAGGACGGCGGCCCCTTCCAGGTTCACGCCCCCGGACAGGTTAAGGCCGTACCGGACCGAAAAATACTGGCTGTGGAAGCGGGCGGCGGCGTCACCAGAAGTGTCGTCGGAACTCTCGTTGAGATCTACCTGGCCCAGGAGTGGACCTTACCCCATCTGATAGACAGAAAAATAAGCATGGACTACAAACAAGAAGGAGCAGAAGATGAGCAAAAAGGGTATGGAACGGCGAAATTACTCAAAAGAGTTTAAAGCCGAGGCGGCGGCGCTGGCAGAAAAGCGGGAAAAACCCATAAGCCGGATAGCCGA
>JAISBN010000016.1 GCA_031266175.1 Treponema sp.
CCATTTTTGGACCTATGCGCTTGAGAAACGGAAGAAGGGGACAGTGCCGGTTCTCCCGAAAGACAAGAGGATGCTGCATGATGTGGCAATGACGAAAAAGTCGATAGAAACCTACGTGTTTTGTCAGTGCCTGAGCTATGGTATTTTGACGGGACTTGGGTTGGCCGAAAGTAAGGGAATATTGAATGGGTTAATCCTCATCAATCCCTGTCAAAACAGTGTATCTTACATAATCCCGATACCCGCCGTTTACAGCCGTTTTCACAGATATAGATGATGGCATCAAGGAACCGGCTGTTATCGACTTTTACATTTCCCCGTTGTGCGGGGAACAGACGGATAATTTTGTCTCGCTGCTCTCGGATTAATTTCTCAGGAATGGCCCGGCGCTGTTACCCCCACGCCGCTTCGGTCCCTTCAACATAGCTTAGAATTTCCGCCGCCGGGGCGCGGCGTTTAAGCAGCCCCCGGAAACCTTCATCTTGGCAAAAAAAGGTGATGCGCTGGAGCAGGGCCAGGTGTATTTTTGCCGATGCGGAAATTATCAGGATAACGGCATTGACGGGCTTGCCGTCCAGGGACTGCCAGTTAATCTCGTGTTCCGGGAAAGCCAGGGCGGCAAACTGTTTGTCCGCGCTTTGGATAACGGGATTCCGCGGATGGGGCAGGGCAATGCCGTTCCCCATGGCGGTGGGCATCAGCTCTTCCCGTTCAAGCACCGCTTTGAGCAGGGCGTCTTTAAAAACCGCCGCCGGGACTTTCGGGGAATCCGCCGGAACGGCGTTGACCAGCCAGGTAAGAACTTCCCGGGGCTGCGTTCCCGGCACATTGTAATAAATGCCGCCTTTTTTCAAAAACCGCGAAAGGTTAATGTCCGCGGCCGAAGGCTGGATTTCCGCTGATGGCCCCGTTTTTTGCAGCATAACGCCCGCTTATTCCCGGTCTCCGCGGATGGCGCGGTTACAGGAATCAATATCAAAGCCTTCGGGATCATAGTCCCGGCCCAGCTCGCTTTGGGCAAGCTTCCGTTCCCTGTCGCTGCCCCGTTCCAGGGCGGAAATAAACCGGCGGAACCGCAGGGGGCCGTCGATAAAACGGGGGGGCGGCGCGCCCTCGCCGGCGACACAGCTGATCCGTTCGCCGGGTTTTGCCTGATACCAGGAAAGGATAATGCTTTTGACCGTCCATTTGGAACCTATTTCGCAGAGGAATTCGCTGATTCCCCGGCGGCTCAGCTCGCCAATGCTGGTTTTTTCGTTGGCCACGGTAAAGTTGATATCTTCCTTATTCCAGTTAAAGATCGAACAGATCAGATTGGCCAATTCGTACAGGGTATAGGAATCGGGCAGTACCAGACGCCGCCAGATGCCGGTGCCGCCCAGGCTAATCTGGATAATCCGCCAGGAAGAGGTTTCCGGTTTTTCGGTTTTTTGCCACAGGCCGATGTTGTTTTTACGGAAATTGCCCAGGGCTTCGCCGATAAGATCCCGGATATCTTCGTAGGTTTCGATCATGCTGTCGATGGAACTGTCCATGGCTTCAAGTTCGGATTGGGGCGGGACTTCATCGGTATCCAGATCCTCCATGATGCTGGCGGCATGTCCTTGGATTTGCGACAGCACCACAAAGGTATGCTTGGGCAGCCAGGAGGCGTCCATATCGCTCTTCTGGAGTTTGGCCGCCAGTTCCACCACCGCGGTGTGGAGCTCCCCCACCCGCTGCCGGATGGGACCCATGGACGCGTCGGTAAAACGGGAATAGTTCTCTTCAAATTCCCGGAGTACTTCCATGATATAATCCGCCAGATATTCCCTGTCCCGTCCTTCCAGATTAATGGAGGGGGGTATAATCCGGGAAATGATCGCGTCCGGATTATTGTCGTTCCGGAAGAGGGCGTCCCGCACAAAGGACTGAACCACATATTCGGAAATGGGAACCCCCCGGCGGTACAGTATTTCCTCGATCACCGTCCTGTCGGGAAGGCTGCGGACCCCCTCCAGATCCTTGCGGTCGGGGATGTCCCTGCCCGCGTACCAGAACCGGGTTTCAATACCGTAGGGGACCACTTCTATGTGATTGGTTATTTCGTAGAGGAATTCCTCCGTGGTAAACGCGGGAAGGCTGCGCATCCGCTCGCCGCCGAACCAGTAGGCATAGGCGATTTGTTCTTCCGTGGAGGAGCCGGGGCCCAGGTACGCAAAGGAAGAGCGGAATCCTTCTTCCGCCGCGGCGGTCCAGCTGTCCAATGCTTCTTTGGTCCAGGCTTTTGCGTCAACCCGCTCAAGCTCAAAGATCCCTTCTTTCCAGTTAACCGGGGAAACTACAAAGTGATCCCCCGGCACAAAGGCGGTTTCCCGGTAGATGTTCCGCATGTCCAGGGTATGGATAGAAACCTCCGGCGGGTCTTCGAAGGGGTCGCTGTTAAAGGCGCTTTCATTTTCCGGGTTATCCCGGGCCACATATTGGGGAGCGTACTCCTCGCCGAAAAGGGTATAGAAGGGGTAAAAGTCCTCCGGCGGACTTTCGGTGGTGGTAACGGGGATCTTAACACTATTCCGCAGAAACGTGTATTCCTGGGGCAGCAGCACCGGATTGGCAAAGGGAAGGCAGCGATGGCCCGGTATCAAAATACCGTTGGCTATTTCCAGCCGGGTGGGGGTAATAACAAAGGGAACCTTTTCAAAAGTCCCCCGCCGGGAAACCCAGCGTTTTCCCCCCAGGGGAAAGGCAATATGCCTGGTTTCGATAAAAGAAGCAATTTCCGTGCCAAGCCGGCTGCTCCGTTTTGGTTCGATCAGCCTGACAAAGGCGCATACGTCATCCAGGGTAAAGGGGTCGGTAACATTTTCAAGGAAGTCGTAAAGGGCATCTTCCTGATTAATGGTCATTAATATTACTATGACCGGAAATCAGGGATTTCGCAAGGGGGCTCAAAATCCGCCATCCAAGGTAAAGCCCTTGGGCTTTACCCCGGATTTTGAGCTTGCGGTTTGCGTAGCAAACCGCAGCCCTGCCCGCCAAAGGCGGGCAGGAACTGGTTACAGCGGTATCCGTGCCGCCTAAAGCGGGAAGAGCAATTCCATGTTTTTGTCCGTTCTGTCCGTGAGGGCGAACCGAAGGTTCGTTGTGGTTGAAAGGCTTTACCACGGACCACGCGGAAAAACACGGACTTTCAGTTTCAAATCCTTGTTTTTGTCCGTGTTGGTCTGTGAAGGTCCGTGGTTGAATTCTTTACCACGGACAGACACGGACCAACACGGACAAACTATAAAATTGAAATTAAAAGTCCGTTCTGTCCGTGAAGGTCCGTGGTGGGGTCTTGCTTTATTCTTCGCTCTGTGGCACCGTAAATCTATGCTAAGTGCAGGCTTGGGGAACGGGGTACGGGCGAAGGTTTCGTCCGGCTTTACCCCGGACATAACATCTAACGGCCCCGTAATTCCTTATATAGCAAGGAATTATACCCC
>JAISBN010000081.1 GCA_031266175.1 Treponema sp.
TTAAGGAGTCAGGATATGGGTGCCATCGATTTGCCAAAGAGCCCGAACGTATTCCATCCGGAGAAACCGAGTGCCGTAGGCTCCCGGAATTCATTAGCCCAGGAATACCGGGATCAACAAAGTGAAGTAAACCAGCTTTTGGAGGAGGAAACCAACAAGGTTGTCCACCACCTTACCGCCAAACTGCCCAGGGACGTGCTGGACCGGCTGGACGTCATGGGCGGCCTCAAGGAAAAGCTGTATAACTACTTCAACCAGAATTACCAGAATATGTTCAACCGTTACATGGTAACGAGTGAAGATGAAATGGTTAAAAAGGTCCGGAATTTTATTGACAAAGAGGAAACCAAGGTCCTTGCCCGGTATACCCCCAAAGAGGTGGCGAATTTACTGGACGAAGTCGGCGGCGCCGATAAGTTCAATACCGGCGAAATTGAAAAATCCATGATCAATATGTACGGCCACCTGCAGGGTCATATCCAGCGGGGCGTCAACGATCTGGAAAACCTGACCAACAGCATCCTGCGCCAGAAAACCGACACCGGCGCCTTTATCCGGGGTGAAAACGCTTACTCCATCGTTAAATGCGCCTTTAAAGACAACCTCATCAAGCCCAAGTGCGTTACCGATGTAAAATTGTCGGTCAACATCCTGGATTCGGAGCTTATCAGCCCGATTTTCCACTACCAGGTAACGGTGGAGTATCTTATCAAGGAACTCCTGTCCAAGTATATCATTGAACTCATCGATAAGGATATCGAGAAACTCAAGGATGAACGGATCGATCAGGGCCTGGAAGAGCTTACCGACAGCGAGATTATCTTTACCAAAATGGGTAAGGTCGAAAAGTACACCGACGATATCGTTGATGATCCCAAGGCCAAGCGCTATTCCCTGGTAGCCAAGTCCATCATGGACAGGCTTGCCGGGCTGCGGGCCGAAATCGACCCCACCGAGTACGATCAGCTCAATGTCCGCGAAAATCTTAAAAAGATTGTGGATATCGAGAATATCCGGACCCGGGGCTTTAATACCGCGGTTAACTCCATTACCTCGATCCTGGATACGTCCAAAATGGGGTACCAGTACATCGAAAACTTTAAAAACGCCCGGGAATTGATCATCCGGGAATATGAAGACACCGATGTGGCCCACCTTCCCGACGAGCGGTACCAGGTGCGGATGCGGTACTATGACAGCGCCCAGCTTATTGAAGAGCGCAAAGCCTATGACGTTCAGATGAAAAGCTTCGAAAACGAAGTTCAGCACCTCTGGGATGTCCTGACGGTCATTTACGAGGGGGGAAAACCCGCTTTCAAGGTCACCGACTTTAACGATCTGGCAAAAAAGCAAAAAACCAGGATCCGCAGGGAGATCAAGTCCAAGAGCGGCGAGCCCCTGTACGAGGATATTGCCAAGGTATGGGACGAAATTACCTTCATTAAAACCGGCGAGACCGAAGTTGAACGGATGAACAGGACCTATATCTATGAAAAAGACAAGGTCCACCAGAAGATTATCCGGATGCGGAACAAGATGAAGGATATGTACGATTACCGGTACCCGGTAGAACGGCGGGTTATGGAAGACAGACTGAGCATTCTGGAGAAGGAATTCAACAAGTTTGACTATATGATCAACCCTTACCACATCCAGCCCGGCCTTCTGCTTGACGTGGACATTACTTCCCTTAAACGGAAAAAAGTAACCCTCAACGGCATGGCTAACGTGCTGAACGAATTCCTCCACGGCGTATCCAAAGGCTTCCAGGATGCGGCTTTTGCGTCCTTCAGCCGCCGGCGTTCTACCATCAGGGACGACATCGCCCAGTCCTTTGCCGACGCCGGGCCCGATGCCGCTCCGGTTCCTTCCGCGGTCCAGGCCCCGGCCCAGGCTTACCTGGATATGCTGAACGCCGATGACAGTTCCAGCACGACCGCCCTGGTACCCGCCAAAGCCGGAAAATCCGGCGGCAAGCACGGCAGGGCTGCTTCCGCCAAGCCTAAACGCGGCGGCCGCGGTACCCGTGCCCCCCGTTCCGGCGGACGCGGCGGTATCCGGCAGATTTAAGCTTAACAGGCGGTGGTCAGGCCGCCGTATCAACAAAAAAAGGGCTGTTTTCCTTTTCGGGAAATAGCCCTTTTTTACGCGCGGGGCGGGCATAATTTTTAAGGCTCCCGCTTTCTGTTTTCCCGGGTGAAAAATCCCGGGTGAAAAACCTTGAACAGGTCAAAAAAAAGGTGTATCCTAAGCCATGGGTCTTAAGACATTGGCGGAGATTTCACGCTTTTACGGCGGCGATCCGGACTACGTTATTGCCGGAGGGGGCAATACTTCGTTTAAAGATACGTCCACCCTGTGGATCAAGGCTTCCGGCGCCCCCCTGGGGGAGATAAGCGAAGCGGGCTTTGTCGCCATGGACAGGGCAAAACTTACCGGTCTCTGGGAGCTTGCCCTGCCGGGGAACAGCAAAGACCGGGAGGACCGGGTGCTGGCGGAACTGATGGCCGCCCGAAAACCCGGGGAAGAAAACAAGCGGCCCAGCGTGGAAACCCTGCTGCACGACCTGCTGCCCTTTACCTATGTGGTTCACACCCATCCTTCCCTGGTGAACGGCCTTACCTGTTCCCGGAACGGGGAGCAGGCCGTTCGGGAGCTTTTTGGCGGCGCCCTGTGGATACCCGTGTCGGATCCGGGTTTTGTGCTGGCCTCCGCCGTCAGGGAAAAACTGGACGAAAAGCGCCGGAACGGCGAAAAAGCGCCGGATCTTATTTTTCTGCAAAACCACGGGGTCTTTGTGGGGGCCGATACTCCCGAGAAGATAAAAACCCTGTACGGGGAAATTATGGCGGTCCTTAACGGGGCGGTAAAACGGCGTCCTGATTTCGGCGGCCCGGTAAGCGAATACGGCGGATCCGCCGGGGCCGCCCGGACCCTGGGGAAACTGTCGGGGGGCTCCGCCGTTTTTTCCCGGAACAATGAAATTGCCGCCCTGACGGCAAGCCGGGCCGTCTTTGCCCCGGTGTCTTCCGCTTTTACGCCGGATCATATCGTGTACGCCGGGAGCGATCCCCTGTTTATCGACGGGGGAAAGGACATTGAAGCGGCCTGGAAAGACCATACGGACCGGACCGGACGGCCGCCCAAGATCGCCGCCCTGGAGGGAACGGGAATTTTCGGCCTCGGCGGTACCGAAAAAAACGCCGCCCTGGCGCTGGAACTTTTTACCGACACCATGAAGGTAGCCGCCTACGCGGAAAGTTTCGGCGGGCCGCGGTTTATGCCGGAGGAAAAAATAGCCTTTATCAATAACTGGGAAGCGGAACAGTACCGGGCCAGGCTGGTTACGGGGAGTCTGTCCGAAAAGTGGCGGTTTTGAGGACACTAATCCGCCCCGGAGTATCGCCCAGCGGCGCCGCCTTGCGGCGGAAGAATTAATCAGGAGGGAATCATGAAAACGGTAATCAGTAACGACAGGATCGAAACGGTCTACGGCTTTGCCAAAGAAGCCTACGCCGCCCTGGGAGTTTCCGCCGATCAGGCGATCCGGGAGGTTCTTGCCATACCGGTCTCTATCCACTGCTGGCAGGGAGACGATGTGGTGGGCTTTGAAGGGGCCGACACCCTTTCCGGCGGCGGGATCCTTACCACCGGGAACTATCCCGGCAGAGCCCGGAACGGCGGCGAGCTCCGCTCCGACGCGGAGTTTGCCTTTTCCCTGATTCCGGGAAAAAAACGGTTCAGCCTTCACTCGTTCTACGCCGAAACAGGGGGAAAAACCGTGGGCCGGGACAAGATAGAGCCCGGGCATTTTTCCGCGTGGATGGAGTGGTCAAAAAAGAAGGATATCCCGCTGGACTTTAATCCCTCCCTTTTTGCCCACCCCATGGCGGATTCGGGCTATACCATTGCCAGCGCCGATCCGAAGATCCGGAAGTTCTGGATGGACCATGTCAAGGCCTGCCGGAAAATCGCCAGCGCCTTCGGGGAAAACCAGGGAACTCCCGCGGTGGACAATATCTGGCTGGCCGACGGCTCAAAGGATTATCCCGCCGACAGGCTCGGCCCCCGGGAACGGCTTCGGGACGGGCTGGACGAAATCCTTGACGTCAAATACCCGGCGGACACGATCACCGACACGGTGGAATCCAAGCTTTTCGGCATAGGAAGCGAAGCCTATGTGGTGGGTTCCCACGAATTTTATATGGGGTATACCGCAAGGAAACAGATTAAGCTTTGCCTGGACACGGGCCACTTCCATCCCACCGAAACCATTGCCGACAAGATAAGTGCCATGCTCCTTTTTGTGCCGGGGCTGTTAATCCATTTCAGCCGGGGCCTCCGCTGGGATTCGGATCACGTGGCGACCTTCTCCGACGAAATGCGTTTTGCCTGCCAGGAAATCAAGCGGTCCGGGGCTATCGGCAAAATTGACATTGCCCTGGATTACTTTGACGCGTCCATTAACCGCATCGCCGCCTGGACCATCGGCGCCCGGAACCTCCGCAAAGCGCTGCTTGAGGCGTACCTGGAACCCACCAGGCTGCTGGTGGAAGCGGAAGAGAAAGGGAAAAACCACGAACGCCTTGCCCTGCTCGAAGAATGCAAGACCCTGCCCTTCTCCGCGGTCTGGGACAAGCTGTGCCTGGAAGCGGGAGCGCCGGTAAGCACCGCCTGGATAGAAGCGGTCGACGGGTATGAACAAACAGTGCTGGCTAAACGGAACTAAACACAGGAGTTATCATGAAAACAACGGCTGTCCGCATCTACGGCGTCAACGATCTCCGGCTGGAGGAATTCGAACTTCCGGAAATAAAGGATGACGAAATACTGGCTCGGATTGTGTCGGATTCAATCTGCATGTCCAGCCATAAACTGGCCCTTCAGGGGGCGAACCATAAAAGGGTCCGCTATGACCTGGCCGCCCGGCCCTGTATCATAGGCCATGAATTCTGCGGGGTCCTGGAAAAAGTAGGCGCCCGGTGGAAAGACCGGTTCAGGGAGGGGGATAAATTCGCCATCCAGCCGGCTCTGAACTATCCCGACGCCGGCGGCACGGCCACCCTTTGGTCGCCGGGATATTCCTACCAGTATATCGGCGGGGACGCCACCTATATTGTCATTCCCCGGGAAGTCATGGAGATGGGCTGTCTTCTGCCCTACGGGGCGGATAATTTTTTTATGGGTTCCCTTTCGGAGCCCGTGTCCTGCATTGTGGGGGCTTTCCACGCCCAGTACCATACCCGGGGCGGCTCCTATGTCTACGACATGGGCATCGCGGAAGGGGGCTCCCTGGCGCTGCTGGCTTCGGTGGGGCCCATGGGACTGGGGGCCATCGACTATGCCATCCACGCTCCCCGGAAGGCGCGGCGGGTTGTCGTGACCGATATCGACGATGCCCGGCTTAAGCGGGCGTCGGAACTCCTTACCGTGGGGGAAGCAAAAAAGAACGGGGTGGAACTTATCTATGTAAACACCAGGGACCTGGCCGATCCGGTTTCCCGTTTAAGGGACCTGAACGGCGGAAAACTCTTTGACGATGCCTTTGTCTTTGCCCCCGTTAAATCCGTGGTAGAAATGGGGGACGCCCTTCTGGGCCGCGACGGCTGCCTTAACTTCTTTGCCGGCCCCACGGATACGGCCTTTTCCGCGGCCTTTAACTTTTACAATGTCCACTATGAAAGCCACCATATCGTGGGAACCAGCGGGGGTAATACCGATGACATGAGGGAATCCCTGGCCATGATGGCCGGGGAAGAACTGAACCCGGTATTCATGATCACCCACGTGGGGGGGCTGGACGCGGCGGCGGAAACGACCATCAACCTGGACAAGATCCCCGGGGGCAAGAAACTCATCTACACCCACAAAAAATTTCCCCTCACCGCGATTGACGATTTTGCGGAAAAGGCGGCGGACGGCGGCGGCCTGGGGCCGCTCTACAGCGCGCTGGCGGAAATCTGCGGGCGCCACCGGGGACTCTGGAGCAGGGAGGCGGAAGAGTACTTTCTGGCGAAGGCCCCCGGCATATAGGCGGGGAAATACTTGAAATCAGGTAAAGAACTGTCCCTGGATACCAAGATCCTCGACAAGGTAAAATCCCCGGGGCTTTCGGGAAAAATCGAACGGGCGGCGAAAATACTCCTGCAGGACGGGGAAGTCCAGGCCATGCAGGAATACGCCAACACGGTATCGATCAAACGGCTTAAATACAACGACCACGGTCCGGTCCACATGCGGACCGTGGCCCTCAATTCCCTGATCATGATGGATCTGCTCAGGCAGGCAAAGGTTAAAACCAGCCTTGAAACGGAAGAAACCGGTGACTTTGAGGACAGTCTTACCGCGGTGTTCTGCGGAGCTTTTCTCCATGATATGGGAATGTGCGTGGGCCGGCAGGATCACGAACTCCACAGCGCCTATATGGCCTATCCCGCCCTGAGCCGTATCCTGGCCGAGGTTTACGAAAAGAATTTCCAGAAACAGGTGATAGTCCGTTCCCTGGCGATTGAAGCCATCACGGGCCACATGGGAAACCGGTCCATCCATTCCCTGGAAGCGGGGATTGTTCAGGTCGCCGACGGCTGTGACATGAAGAAAGGCCGGGCCCGCATTCCCCTGGCCATTGCGGGCAGCCCCCGGGTCGGGGACATCCACCAGTATTCGGCCAACGCCATTGACGAAGTAACGATTGAACCGGGAAAAGAACGGCCCATCAGTATCCGGGTAAGCATGTCCAGCGAAGTGGGGCTTTTCCAGGTTGAGGAAGTACTGCTTAACAAGATTGCCGCGGGAACCGCAAAGAGCTATATTGAACTGTACGCGGTTCTTTCGGGGGACAAACCAAAACGGTACCTGTAGAATACGGGCAGGGGGATAAACGGAATGGGCAAAATCCAGGCGGTCATTTTTGATCTTGACGGGGTACTCACCGATTCGGAGTGGTTTATCGCGGAAGCGGGCAGGCTTATGTTTAAGGAGACCCATCACGTGGAGGTAAGCCATGAGGATTTTAAACCCTTCACGGGCCTGGGGGAAAACACCTTTCTGGGAGGGGTCGCGGAAAAATTCGGAATCGCGGATTTTAACATTGACCGGGACAAGAAACGGACCTATGAAATTTATACGGAAATCGTCAAGGGAAAACTGACCGCTCTTCCGGGGTCGGTGAAATTTGTTTACCGCTGCCGGGAGCTGGGACTTAAAACCGCCCTGGCTACTTCCACGGATTACGTCAAAATGATTGCCAACCTGGAAGCCGTCGGGCTTATCAATAACACCCTGTGTTCCGGCGAACTGCGCTCCGATCAAATAGGGCTGGCCGCGGCCATAGAAGCGGCGGCCCGGCACAAGGCCTTTGACGCCCTGGTCAACGGCCTTGACGTGGACCGGCAGAAACCTTTCCCGGACCTGTTCCTGGAAGCGGCATCCCGCCTGGAAACGGACCCCGCGGACTGCTGGGTAGTGGAAGACTCCCTGGGCGGGGTACAGGCAGCCAAAACCGGCGGGATGAAATGCCTGGGGCTGTTAACAAGCTTTACCGAAGCGGAACTGCGGAAAGCGGGGGCCGACAAAATCGCCGGGAACCTAAACTCCATACAACCCGAAGAACTGCTCCGGGAACCATAACCACGACGGTTTACACCGTTTTCCACACACCCTCCGCCGCGGACTCATAGGCGTGTTCCAGCACCTTAAGGATATAGGCGCCGTCTTCAAAGGACGGGGAGGCGGGGGTTCCGCTGTACACGCTGTTAAGAAAACCGTACAGGCAGTGAACATGGGCCCGCATCCAGCCCATGGGAAATTTTGAGGGAGGAAGGGAAGCGCCGGGTTTTTCAAAGGCCGACATGGTTTCTATGCGGATATACCCCCGTTCCCCGCCCAGGGCTTTTTCCGGTTTGGTGTTGTCGAAGAATTCCAGCCAGTTGCAGTCCATGGAGTTAAAGCGCAGGGCGCCCTTTTCCCCGTAAATCTCGAACCGGAAATCGTCGTTGGTCCCGGTATAGATCTTGGAAACCTCTACCATACCCTGAACGCCGCCGGCAAGCTTGACCAGGATCCAGGCGGAATCGTCCGCGGTAATCCGTACCATCCCGCCCCCGGAACCGGGCCGTTCGGGATAGAGAATCCGGGTTGACGCGAAAAGTCCGGTAAAGTCCCCCAGCAGACTGCGCAGCAGATCCAGAATATGGGAACCCAGATCGAAGAGCACTCCCCCGCCCCCCATGGCCTTGTCCTGTTTCCAGCCGATGGGCTTGTTTTTGTCAATCGAACCGGAATGGAGATAGGCGCCGTGGAAACCCATAATGGCGCCGATCCGGCCCTCTTCTATAAGCTGCTTTGCCCGCATCACCGCCGGAAAGCAGCGGAACTGATGGGCCACCTGGGCTGTCAGCCCGCTTTTTTTCCAGGCTTCACAGACCTCCAGGGCCTCCGAAAAACCGGCGGCCAGGGGCTTGTCACAATAGACATGCTTTCCCGCGGCCAGGGCCGCCAGGATCTGTTCCTTATGGAAAACATTGGGGGTACTGACGGTTACCACATCAATGTCTTTCCGGGAAAGCAGCTCGTCCAGGCTGGAGGTGGCAAATTCAAAGCCGTGATAGTCCTTCATCGCCCGGGCGGCTTCCCCGTTTGAGTCACAAACCCCCACAAGGCGGGGAACAAAGGGCAGTTTGTCATAATGCAGGGGGATGGTTTTTGCCCCAAAGGTGTGGGTCTTTCCCATAAACCCGCAGCCGATTATCCCGATTCCGATGTCTTGCATACGCTGCCGCCTCCTTATACTTTTTGCGTCAGAAATTGCCGGGACTGGGGGAAACACAGGCCCGGGTATCTGGGGTTTTTGAAATTCCCCCGGCGTATTCTTTTATACTTTTCCGTACCCTTCAGTTGAGACGGCGGTAAGCGGAACCAACCTCAAAGGCCCGGACACCGATGGAGAAAGCCTTGGCGCCGGAGCTGGTGTATTCCACAAATTTTTCGGCCCGGAGGGTATGAACAATATCAAAGACGCTGCTGGCGGGAATCTTCAGCAGCAGGCTGATTTCCTTAAGCGTTACCCCGTCGTTATCCTTTATTAACTGCAGGATATCCAGTGCCCGTTTAACGGTCCGGTTTATTTTTTGGACAGCCACGTTATTCTTTGCGGAAGCCGGGAAAAAAGGCCGCCCCGGGGGGGCAGCCTTTTGAGGGCGCTACCGGGCAAATCCGAAAATTCCCCCGATAAACCGGGCTATGGGCCCAAAGAGAGAAAAGTCGTTGCCCCCAAAGATAAGCATCCAGTTCTGGATAGTTCCGGAGTAGATAACGGCGGATATCCCCACAATGGCAACCATGACGATGGCGGCGCAGATCGTGCCGATAACGCAGCCCCGGAATCCGCCCTGGCCTTCGCCGATAACCGCCGCGGCGCCGCACTCAAAGAACGAGGTAATAACCAGGGGTATCAGGATAACCCCGAACACGTTCAGGGTATTGCAGATAAGAACCAGGATGGTCGAAACGATCATCGCCACGATAAAGCCGATAATTACCGCGTTGGGCTTGTAATTGAAAATCACCGGACAGTCCAGGGCGGGAATGGCGTTGGGTACCAGCTTGTCGGAAATGCCCTTAAAGGCGGGCACTATCTGGCTGATCAGCATGCGGACGCCGGTAAGCATGACCAAAAGGCCCGCGCCGAACCGGAGGCCCTGGTTGATGGACTGCATAACGAGGTTGCTCTCCGCCAGGGATGTGGTGATGAGCCCGACCACAATCCACAGGATAAAGATCACAATGGCCCCGATGATGGAAGCTTCCCGGAA
>JAISBN010000132.1 GCA_031266175.1 Treponema sp.
GAAGTGTCCCTGCTCCCCCCCTAATTCACCTCTTCTCGTCATATCATAGCTTTTTTGGGCGCATTTCCGGCCCTGCGGACCGGAAACCGGGCTTTCCGCTGCAATTCCTCGGCTTTACCGCGCAGCGGTAAAGCCTGCGGGATTTCCGCTTCTATCCCTTGCGCGTTCCCAGGCGGGGCCTTTTCTCCATTGTGAAGCGGGATGGAGCCCGGTTCCTCCGGGGACCCCGTTTCCGATCTGGAACTGGTCCTCTACATCTTCCGCAAGAAGCTGGAAAAGACCCTGCGGGCCGATGCGGAAGGCCGGGGCGGAGTGCTGCCTGCCCTCCTTCGCCCCCGCTTTGGGGACGCCCTGCGGGACATCCTGCCGGTCATTGAGCCGGGCCGCAGCGACTCCGCCAATTTTGACAACGTCCTGGAACTGTTGGCCATGCCCGGCCGCAGCCTTCCCCACGCCCTGATGATACTCATCCCCGAATCCTGGAACGAGAAGAACCCTATTTTCAACTTAAAGGCCTTCTACGAGTGCCGCGCGGGTCTATGGACAAGTTTATTGCGGCCCATGAAAAAAACGAAGGGATAGGCTATATCAGCGATAAGACCCTGGGGCCCAGTCCATAGCTGCCTGGCGGCAAGCCGGTGACGGGCTGGTTTTGGGGGTATTGGACCAGTCAGGCTATAACCGGCCGGAAACGAAGGATGAATCGGCAAGCCGTGACAGCAAAAAGACCCGACCGATAGAGGAAAAAGAAAGTTGGCGGCGGCTGGAAACCCTGGAACGGAGTACAGCGGATATCCCCGAAGGGATACCGGTGATAACCGTCTGCGGCCGGGAAGGGGAGGAGCTTTTTGCCAAAGCAGAAAAACTGGAGGAAGCAGTTTTGAGGAGGCGGAAGCCGAAGGCTTTCGCCCGCGTAAGGGATCGCAGTGGAAATACCGCAGACCCGCCGAAGGCGGGTCGAGGAATTGGAACGGAGAGCCCGACCCCGCCGAAGGCGGGGGTACGCCCATAATAATCTTTTACCTGTTACGGGCCGCTAACCCTTGACCGATCCGATCATCACGCCGGTTACAAAGTATTTCTGCACAAAGGGATAAATTACCAGCATAGGAATAGTGGCTACCATGATCGTTGAGTATTTGATAAGGGGCCGGTAAATTTCCACGTCCGCCGCCTCCTGGGCCGCCTGGATGCTCTGTTCGGAGCTGAGGATGACGATTTCCCGCAGGGTAAGCTGAAGGGGGAAAAGGCCGCGATCCCGCAGGTACAGGGAAGCGTTAAACCAGGCGTTCCAGTGATAGATGGCGTAAAAAAGCACGATGACGGCGACGGTGGCGGTGGATACGGGCAGGATGATCTGGGTCAACCGCCGCAGGTGCCCCGCTCCGTCGATGATCGCCGCCTCGGAAAGGGCGTCGGGGATGGAAGAAAAGGCGGTCCGCATGATAATGATATTGTAGACCGACACGGCCCCCGGAATGATGAGGCTGCCAAGGGAATCGAGCATGCCGAGGTTTCTGACGACCATATAGGTGGGTATGAGGCCGCCGTTGAATATCATGGTGAAGGTTATCATGAACACGATGGGCGCCTTGAACATAAGGTTTTTAAGGGAAAGGATGTAGGACGCCAGAATTGTCATGAGCGTACCGAAGCCGGTGGCGGCGGCGACAATAATAATGGTATTGGTGTATGACCGCAGAATACTGCTGTTGTTCAACACCAGTTTATAACCGCCGAGGGTCGGATTCCCCAGCGGCTTAAGGATAAGGCCGCTGAAAGCGGAAAGCCTGAGGGGATCGCTTATCGAGCCCATGAGTACATGCCAGACCGGCAGCAGAAATACGCCGGAAAGGACAATGAGTCCGGCGGTATTAAAAAGGGAAAATACTTTTTCGCCCTTGGATCTTCTCGTCATAATTCCCGCCCCTTACCACAAACTCGTTTCGCTGAACTTTCGGCTGAACTTATTTGCCGCCATTAACATGACGAAGTTGACCACCGAATTAAACAGGTTTACCGCCGTAGAATAGCTGTAGTTATTGTCGATTACCCCTACCCGGTAGGTATAGCTGGAAATTACGTCCGCCGTTTCGTAGGTTGCCGGGGAATACATCAAGATGGTCTTTTCAAAACCGATGCTCATGATCTGCCCCAGCCGAAGGATGAGGAGGATCACGATAGTGGAGGCGATGCCCGGCAGGGTAACATGGAGGGTTTGTTTCCAGCGGCCCGCCCCGTCTATCCGCGCCGCCTCGTAGAGTTCCTGATCGATGCCCGAAAGGGCGGCGATAAAAATAATGCTGTTATACCCCAGGTGCTGCCACATATTCGATCCGATATACAAGGTGCGGAACCATTCGGGCCGGGAAATAAGGGCGCCCCCCCTGTCCCCGAAAAGGGCCGCCAGCCTGGTCAGGATTCCCTGGGACTTGGTAAAATCTATGAGGATGCTTACCACGACCACCACGGAAATAAAATAGGGCAGGTATGATATGGTCTGGATGGTTTTTTTGAAGTGTTTGTCTTTTATCTCATTCAGGCACAGGGCGAAGACAATGGGCAGGGGGAAGGAAAAGAGCAGGCCGTAAAAGCTGATAAGCAGGGTATTCCGAATAAGCCGCCAAAAATAAACCGAGTTGAAGAACCGGATAAAATGCTCCAGCCCCACCCAGCGGCTGCCGAAGATTCCCCTGCGGACGCTGAAATCCTGAAAGGCCATGAGCACGCCGCCCATGGGCATATAATGAAAAATAAAAAAATAAACCACCACCGGCA
>JAISBN010000133.1 GCA_031266175.1 Treponema sp.
TTGACCCAGCGATGGGCGCTGTTGAGCAGGGCGTGTTCCTCGGTCCAGCCGGAACCCACATCGGTGCCGGTGAGGGTCTGGCAGAACTGACCGGAAGCGTCCGCACCGCAATGGGCCACCCGGTCGAACTCGAAGAAACCGGGCTTCCGTTGGTCCCAGGTGAACATGACCCGTACCGGTATCTGGTCCCGAAGGAGCGTGCCGCCCTTTGTCAAGCTCAGACCCCGCAGCCGTCCTTTGTCTTTCACCGGTTTGAGGATGCGGTCGATGGTACGCGGGCTGACAGAGGCGAGCAGACCCCAGGTAGAACCAGTTTAATTTGGGCTAGATTTTTATTATGGCGCACACACCCCTTTTCACTTAGAAAAATTGTGGCGCAATGCGCTGTCTTGACATATTTTTTTATCCCCGGTATAGTAGAAAAATCCTGGGGAAGACAATTTCTCCGGATAATGGCTTTAGTCGAGTTAACAGCTTTAGCTGTTAGCCAGCCAGCCACCTTAGCTCAGTTGGTAGAGCAAAGGACTGAAAATCCTTGTGTCTAGAGTTCGATTCTCTGAGGTGGCATCGGTTTTATCCCGGTATGGTTGTGTATGCCGGTAAATAACCATGAGGAGGCTTCCGTGCCCGAACCCGCAAAAAGAGACGCCAGGGCCCCGAAATTCCTGGAAATCACCGTAAAGGACAGTGACGGCAAAGTCTGGTCCACCATATACGCCCAGGCAAAGGAGTTCTCCACCGGTTCGGTGGGCTATTATGCCTCCGAAAAAACGACCAACCCCGAAAGCGCCGAACGGTATCAGTGCGGTTTGTCTTTTACCCTTATCGGGTCAAAGCCGGAGAAGTAAAACCGCCGGACCTAATCCCATCTGACAGGCGTAAAAAAGTCTCATTTTAGTCCCGCTTTCCCGAACCGCGCCACGTACATGGGGCCCATCCCCCCCGATACATCGGGCAGAATAAGCCTGCCGTATTCCGCCGCTTCCCCGGCGGTAAAGTCCGGCGGATCGGGGAAGCAGAGGCCGGTTTCTTCCGGGGAGCGGTATTTTTCCATAAGCCGCCGGACCACGCCGTCGTTTTCTTCCGGGTTTATGGCGCAGGTGGCGTAGACTAAAGAACCGCCGGGGGCCAGGAGCAGAAAGGCCGCGGACAGCAGGGCCCACTGCCGCCGGGCCAGGAACCGGGGACGGGCTTCCGTCCATTGGGAAAGAGCCGCGGGATCCTGCAGTATATGGCCCTCGCCGGAACAGGGGGCGTCCAACAAAACCGCGGCAAAGCGGCCCCGTTCGGTTTTCCGGCCCGCCGCGGCGGCGGCGTCAAAGCCGGAAACCCTTACATCCGCCCGTAGTTCCGGCGGCAGGTATTCGTCCAGAACGGCGGCAAGCCTGCGCCGGCGTTCGGCGGAAAGTTCGTTGGCCAAAAGCTTTGTTCCCCTCCGCATCCGGGAGGCAAGGACCAGGGTCTTGCCCCCCGGCGCGGCGCAGGCGTCCAGGACCAGCGGGGTTTCCCGCCCGCCGGGGAATTCCGGCAGACGCAGGGAAGAAGCGGCCAGCACCGAAGCGCGGTCAAGATGGTAGGGCTTTGTAAGCCTGTTTTCCCCGGAGCCCCCGTAGGGGAAAGAGTCTTTTTTCAGCAGGCTTTTTCGAAGCTCCGGCCACCGCCCGCCGTAAACGGCGCGGTAGTAGTTTTCGAAGGCGGGATTCTCTTCCATAACAAAGCAGTTGTCGAAATCAGCGGCGGGGGGCGCTTTCCGTCAGGTCCAGCATTTTTTTAAGGGTCTCCGGGGAAAGGACGTGCTCCATTTTACAGGCGTCCCGTTCGGCGGTCCGGGCGGTAACCCCCACCACCCGGATCAGAAAATCCGTCAGAAAGTGGTGGCGCTTCCGTATTTCCGAGGCCCGCTGCCTCCCCTTCGGGGTCAGGTTTACCCCCTGGTACCGTTCGTGCTCCAGGAAGCCCTGTTCTCCCAGAGTCTTGATGGCGTTTAAAGCCGAGGGTTTGGAAACGTTCAGCCGGGCGGCAACGTCCGTAACCCTGACTTCACCCTCGTCGGAAAGGAAACTCACCATTTCAAGATAATCTTCCAGGGATTCGGTCATGGTGTAATATTCAGGCAAAAAAGCGGTATTGTCTAGTCCCGCGCCGGCGTTTTGGTAGCTTCATGTAAAAGCCAGCATAGCAAAGTTTAGGGGAAAGGTACAATCCTTTGCTATGAGCCGTATACCGCGGGTTCCACCGCCTTCCAGCACTGGGGATCGGCGCCGTAAAAGGACCCGGTATACGCGGCGGCTACCGCGGGGCAGCCCCGGCAGAATTGCAGCAGTTCGCAGTTCGCGCATTTCCAGAAGGCGGCGAAATTCCGGTACGCGTCCATCCGGGGGCCCAAAAACATATCCCGCAGGGAACCGCTCAGGGCGTTCCCCAGCTTTCCCGGCTGGGAAGCCGCGGGATCTTCGATCCGCCGGCAGGCGTAGACCTCCCCGGAGGGGAGTATCGTTAAATGGGAGATGCCGCAGTTGCAGCCGTCATAGATAACGTCCTCTTGTATATCCTCCGGCAGGGTGAACAGGCCCTTTTCATAGAGGAAGAGGGTCCACAGGTGATCCTTGAGCATAAAGACCGTGTTTCCGTTCCGGTATTCGGTAAACTTGTCCCAGCAGCGGCCCAGCAGTTCCCGGTACCGGAGCGGGGGAATGGCGAAATCCAGGGGCTGGATCCGGCCCGGTACGGTGCTTACCGTTCCGGGGCAGTAGCGGCTAAAAGCAAAGACCGAAACGCCGTGTTCCGCCACGATGTCGATCAGCGCGGGGATCTCGCCGATATTCGTCCCCGATACGGTGGTCATCACCGCGCTTTCCATGTCCGCCGCGTTGATAAGCCGCACCGCATCCAGGGCGGCGTCGAAGGAACCGGGGCGGCGGATCCTGTCGTGGGTTTCCCTCAGGCCGTCCAGGGAAAGCTGGTACGCGTCGCAGCCATACCGGCGCAGGCGGCGGCAGATTTTTTCCGTCAGGTGGAAGGGGTTCCCCATGACGGCAAAATTGACGGACCGGGTGTGCAGCAGTTCCGCCAGGTGCCAGAAATTGTTATGCAGAAGCGGATCGCCCCCGGTGATGTATACGTAGGGAACGCGCTTAAGGGCCGCGCACATATCAAGGCAGTTGTCCAGGATCTTCCGCATGTGCTCCTGGGCCGTCTGGTCCGGGCGCCGCTCTTTGCAGTGGTGGTAAAGATAGCAGTGATCGCAGCGCTGATCGCAGGCGTCGGTAATATGCCATTGAAAAGAAAAATAGTCTTCCATAATTTTTGTTTCTTTAATTTTTATTTCTTTGCCTGCCCGCGGGCTGTGGCCTACGGGTTGCGGGTCTCTGACCCGCGGGCAGGCGGCGCTTACCGGCGGAAGGGCGGATTCAATCCGGGCTTGAGCACACCGGATCCGCAGGACCCCGCGGCATATAGCTTCCCGCCGGGATAAAAATACTCCTGGGCGCTCCGCCTCGGAATAAAAACGCATCGATTAGATTGCGTAGATTGGGTAGATTGGTTAGTTTGATGAAACTCGTTGGATTCATCAAACCCGTCGGACCAGTGATCAGACCACGCTCCAAGCTTGTGCAGTTTTACTGCCGCCATATCCATAAGAAAACCCCCTCGATGGTATAGCAGGGTTATTCCCGGACATCCCGTGAATGTCCGGCATTACCGTGCTTATATAAACTTTAGGGCGGCGGTTTTATTCGTCAAGAAGGCACTTTTATACTACACTATAACCAGAGGGTAACTATCGGGATGATGGCGGGATGATGGAGAGAACAAACAACTGGCGGGAAAACCCGGCGTCAGCGGCGGTACACCTTATCACCAGCAGGTGGAAAATTCTGATTTTGCAAAGCCTGCGCACGGGAACGCGCCGGTTCGGCGAACTGCGAAAAATCCTGCCCGGCATAAGCCCCAAGGTACTTACCGGCAGCCTGCGATCCCTGGAAGAAGACGGCATTGTCGAACGGACCGTATACGCCGAAGTTCCGCCCCGGGTGGAATACAGCTTAACCGGACTGGGAAAAACCCTGCTTCCGGCGATACAGGTTATGGAGGATTGGGGGAAAACGTATTTAGCGGCAATTGGACTTGAACCAATGACCGAACGGATATGAGCCGTTTGCTCTACCAACTGAGCTATGCCGCCGGGACACCTTGAGGTGGCCTGCCATAAAATAGCCCCTTCCGTATCACCGTGTCAAGGGGCAAAAATCACCAGGGATGCCGGGCCCGAAGGGGCGGCATGGATGCCACTGTGACCACTGCCTGGCCGCCGCAGGCGGACAGGACTGCGGTTTTGCAAAGCAAAACCGCAAGCTCAAAATCCGCCAAGGATGGCGGATTTTGAGCAATTGACAAAGGTTCGCCGCTCCTGTATAAGGAGCCCTATGATCTACCTCTGGACGGCGATTCTGTCTATCCTGCCCATTTCCGAACTGCGGGGGGGAATCCCCTTCGCCCTGGCCAACGGCGTGCCCTGGTACATAGCCTGGCCCTTTGCCGTGGCGGCAAACGCCCTGGCGGCCCCCCTGTGCTGGCTTTTTCTGTCCACCGGTCACCGGCTTTTCTACGGGAAACCCGCCGGTAACGCCGGTCTTTCCGGCGCCGCGGTTACCACCGGTAACGCCGTTACCGGGGGCTTCACCTGGTACCGGAACCTTTTTGACCGCTTTGTGGAACGGGCCCGGGAAAAGCTCCGTTCCGGGGTGGAGAAATGGGGCGCCCTGGGGGTGGCCCTCTTTGTGGCGGTCCCCCTGCCGGTAACCGGAGCCTGGACCGGTACCCTGGGAGCCTGGGTGATGGGGCTTCCCAAACGGAAGACCCTGCCCGCAGTAATCCTGGGGGTGGCGGGGGCCGGGGCCATTGTTACCGCGGTCATGCTGCTGGGCATCGGGGCATTGCGGATCTTTATAAAAACCCTCTGATCCCGCGGCGCAGCGATGAAACGTGATTTTGAAACGGACCTCAACGACCCCCAGCTGGAGGCGGTCCGGACCATTGAAGGACCGGTGCTGATCATCGCCGGGGCGGGATCCGGCAAGACAACGGTAATCACCTGCCGGATCGCCCGGATGCTGGAGGCGGGAATCCCCCAGCACGCTATCCTCGCCCTGACCTTTACCAACAAGGCCGCCCGGGAAATGGAAAAGCGGGTGAAGGAACTGACGGGCAAAAAACTGCAAAGTTTAACCGTCAGTACCTTTCACGCCTTTGGGGTAAAGATCCTGAAGGAAGAAATTGAAACCCTGGGATACCGGAAAAATTTTTCCATCTATGACGAAACGGATCAAAAGGAGCTGATCAAGGAAACCCTGCGGGAATGCGGCCTAAGGACCGACGTGAACCTCTACAGCCTGGCCCAGCTTTTTTCCGGCATCAAGACCGGACGGTATTCCTGGCGGGAAGCGCCGGCGCCGGGAGCGGCGGGCATTGCCGGGGGAGGGGATTATGAACGGGTGTACCGGGAATATCTCCACAGCCTGAAGGTGTATAACGCCCTGGACTTCGACGATCTCCTGGTCCTTCCCATAGAACTCTTCGAAAGCCGCCCGGAGATCCTGGACAAATACCGGAAACGCTACCGGTATATCATGGTGGACGAGTTCCAGGACACCAGCCTGGTCCAGTACCGTTTGATGCGGCTTCTGGTCCTGGGAAGCCCGGACGGGGAAAGTTCCCCGGACCAAAGCGGTTCCGCCGCGCCGAATATCTGCGTGGTAGGGGACGACGATCAGTCCATCTATTCCTGGCGGGGGGCGAACTACGAGAATCTGCTCCGGTTTGAACGGGATTTTCCCGGACGCCGGGAGATCAAACTGGAGCAGAACTACCGTTCCACCACCACGATCCTTGAGGCGGCCAACGGGGTTATCTCCCACAATACCAACCGCAAGGAAAAGACCCTCTGGTCCGGGCAGGGCGGCGGAAAGCCCATAGAGCTGTACTTTCCCCTGAACGAAAGCGAGGAGGGGGATTTTATCGCCGGGAAGATCCGGGAGCTGATGCTGCGGGACGGCCTTGGCTACGACGGTTTCGGGGTGCTGTTACGGACAAATTCCATGACCCGGTCTATCGAGGAAGCTTTTCTGGAATCCAACATCCCCTACAAAGTTTCCGGGGACATGAGCTTTTTTCAGCGCAAGGAAATCAAGGACATTCTTTCGTACCTGCGGGTGATCGCCAATACCAGCGACGACCTGAACCTGCTGCGGATCATCAATACCCCCCGGCGGGGGATAGGAAAAACATCCATCCTGGCGGTTTCGGACCTGGCCCGAAACAACAAGACCGTTCTCTGGGACGCCATGGACCGGCTCTGCCGGCTGCCTTCGGGGATGAATTCCCCCCTTCCTCCCAAAACCCAGGCGGAGCTTGACCTCTTTATGACCCTGATCGAAAGTTTCCGGGAAAGGATGCTGGGCGAACGGAAGGGGCTGGCGGAAAAGGTCCGGAGCCTGGTGGACCACATCGACTACCGTTCCTACCTGGCCGCGGAATTCAGCAAGAACGAAAAAATCGCCCGGTGGAAATTCGCCAACATCGAATACTTTATCCAGTCCATAGAAAACTGGGAACGGGATCCCGATAATCTTGATCCCGGGCTTTACGCGTGGCTTAACAGGATAAGCCTTATCACCTCGAACGATCAGGAAGAGGAAACGGGCAAGGTAAACCTGATGACCATCCATGCCGCCAAGGGACTTGAGTTTCCCGTGGTGTTTATCGCCGGGGCGGAAGAGGGGATTATCCCCCATACCCGCAGTCTGGAAGAAGCGGGGGAGGGTGAAGAACAGGGAAAGCTTCCGGCGCTGGAGGAAGAGCGGCGGCTTTTTTACGTAGCCATCACCAGGGCCAGGAATAAACTCTATATCACCAGCTGCCGCCGGCGCCGGAGGCTTCAGGAAACGGTGGAATGCGCTCCCTCCCCTTTTCTTGCCGAGATCCCTCCCCATCTGGTAGAAACCGTGGACGGCAGCGCGCCGGTGGAAGGCCCGATGGAGGCGGAAGCGTTCTTTGCGAAGATAAAGGATACCTTTAAATGAAGGCTTGGAGCACGGGACCCTTTAATTTGTTACGCACATATGTCGTTACGCAAACAAAAAAAGAAAGATTAACTTTCTCTATCCTGAATTTATTAAGTATGCTTTTACCCGAAAAGGCCCGTGATCGCGGTTTTTACATCTTTGGCGGTAAAAAGGGAAAAGCCCAGCCCCGCGGCGGTCTTTTCCCGGACCCCCAGGCGGCGGACCGGCAGTACTTCCCCGGTTAAAGACAGTTCCCCGGTAATGGCTGTCTTTGACCGCAGGGGAATGTTTGTCCGGGCGGAGTAGAGGGCCGCGGCCAGGGCAAGTTCCAGCCCTACTTCGTTAATCCGGATGCCCCCGGCAATGTTAACATAGATATCCTGGTCGGAAAGCCGCAGGGACAGATGTTTTTCCAGCGACGCCGCTACCCGGGAAACCCGGCCCGTTTCAATGGAGCCGGAAAAGAAACGGCTGATGGACCCCTTGGCGGGAACGGTAAGGGCCTGGATCTCTACCAGCAGGGAACGGGACCCCTCCAGCGCCGCGGCAATGGCAATCCCCGGGGGGGAATCCCCCTCCCGGCGGACTAAAAAAAGCAGGGACGGATCCGCCACCGGCCGCAGTCCCTGTTCCCCCATGGTAAAAATTCCCAACTCGTCCACGGAACCAAAACGGTTCTTTACCGCCCGGAGAAAACGGCACTCCCCATAGGCCCCGGGGTTTCCTCCCTGCTCAAAGTACAGTACCGTATCCACCATGTGTTCCAGGGTTTTGGGTCCGGCGATAAGCCCGTCCTTGGTTACATGGGCGGCCAGGAACAGGGCCGCGTCGTGTTCCTTGACCCAGGAAATAAGTTCGTAGGCGCAGAACTTCATCTGGTTTACCGTCCCCGGCGCCGGACCTGCTTCGTCGGTATGGAGGGTTTGGGCGGAGTCCGCCATGATCAGCACCGGCCGGACCTTGTCCAGGATGGGGAGTATGTCTTCAAGCCGGGCGGTACAGCAGATTTCGATACGGTCCAGCGGGGAAAGGCCCAGCCGGTCCGCCCGCATCCGTATCTGGCCGGCGGATTCTTCCCCGGAAATGTAGAGGATCCGGCCCTGGGTCAGGGCTGCGGCCGCTGCCTGGAGCAGCAGGGTGGACTTGCCGATCCCCGGCTCGCCCCCCAAAAGGACCGCGGACCGTTTCATAATTCCGCCCCCCAGAACCCGGTCCAGCTCGTCTATGCCGCTTCCCGTCCGCTTTCCTTCACTGGGATCCACCGACGACAGCGGAAAAGGACCGGCCGCATCACCGGAACGGCCCGCTCGGCCCTCCGCGGCGGCCCGGCGCGGACCGGCGGCGGTTTCGGCAAGGGTGTTCCATTCCCCGCATTCGGGACAGCGTCCCAGCCACTTTGGCTCTTCATGACCGCAGGAAGCGCATTTAAAGATAAGGGCTTTTATCTTTTTCATCTCTCCGGGTGGTTATTTTTCATCTATATTGATCGACAGGCAGATGGTCTCATTGTCAAAGATCTTAAAGGGGATGCAGAGCAGCCTGGTTCTTTCGTCGGGGATAACAATACTGTGGGCTTTACCGTGGACCACCTTGGGCAGCGAAATGATAATCCGGAACATATCCTCCAGATTTAGCTTAACGTTTCCCGCGATGATGTTAACCAGTTCCCCTATCGCGTCGGTCATGTCGGAAGGGGAGGCGTTTCCCGTGGTCCCGGTTAAAAGGCCGGTAATTTTTGAGGCGGTGGGGTACTTCATGGAAATGGCTACCAGGCCCCTGACTTCTCCCGTAAGGGCAATAAGGGCCGATACATCCCAGTTTAAAAAGGCTTCCTTATTGATAAAATAGGCCCTGTCGGGTTTAAGCTCGCACTGGAGCATGTCTTTAAAAACAGCTGACGTGACCTGGATAAACGGCTGGATGTACTGCTCCATATTAATGAAAATATACAGTATTTGCGCGAATAAACCAAGTAGGGGGGAAAGCAAAACACGCCCCCCGGACACCGGGCATACCGTACCGGGCCATAATTAAGGAGGACATATTTTTTTCTTGACACTCCGTCCCCGGGAAAGTACTATATAAACAAACAGTTGAACAATAATTCAATTGTTTGTTTATCTATTTTGCTTATCAAGGAGGCGCTTATGGATCCCGCGGATTGTACGGTTACTGTTATTCACAGCGATACGGTGGACCAGGTCAGGCGGCAGCTCCCCCGGGAAGCGTTACTGCTGGATCTGGCGGAACTTTTTAAGGTTTTCGGGGATTCCACCCGGATCCGGATCATCGGCGCCCTGCTCCATGAGGAGCTGTGCGTCTGCGACATTGCCGCCCTTTTGGGGATGACCAACTCCGCCATCTCCCACCAGCTGCGGATCCTCCGGCAGGCAAAGCTGGTCAAGTACCGGCGGGAAGGCAAGGTGGTGTTTTACTCCCTGGATGACAGCCATGTGGAGGCGATTTTCCGGCAGGGACTTGAGCATGTGGGCGAATAATCCGCCCCTGGACGGTTTGCGCCTCCGGGGCAGGCAGGTTTCCATCAATGAAAAAAGGTACGAGGGCATGAAAGAAAAACAATTCGAATGGATCTCCAGGGGCCTGGGCCTCTTGTGTTTTACCGCGGGCATTGCCGCGGGAATTCCCGCCATAGCGGAGGCCTCGGGCATCGCTTTCTGGTGGCGTCCCGTTCTGTTTATTGCCGCGTGGTTCCTTATCGGGAGCGGCGTGATACTCCGGGCTTTGGCGAACATTACCCGGGGCCGGATTTTTGACGAAAATTTTCTTATGACCGCCGCCACGGTGGGGGCTTTTTGCATAGGCGAATTCCCCGAAGGGGCGGCGGTGATGCTGTTTTACCAGATCGGCGAAGCCTTCCAGGCCATGGCCGTCCGCCGGTCCCGGTCTTCCATCACCGCCCTGCTGGATCTGCGCCCTGATGAAGCCGTGGTCCGGCGGGAGGGGCGGCTTCTCCGGGTCAGCCCCGGGGATGTACGGCCCGGCGAGTATATTGTCGTTAAGCCCGGCGAAAAAATCGCCCTGGACGGCGTGGTGGAAGAGGGCAGTTCCTTTCTGGACACATCAGCCATGACGGGGGAACCGGCGCCCCGCCGGGCCGATCCGGGAAGCGAAGTCCTGGCGGGGATGATCAACCAGTCGGGACTGCTGACCATCCGGGTTTCCAGGGAAGCGGAAGAATCGGCGGTTGCCAGGATCCTTACCATGGTTAAGGAAGCGGAGGATCGAAAAGCGCCGGTGGAGAATTTTATCACCCGGTTCGCCCGGTACTATACCCCGGTCGTCGTATCCGCCGCCCTGGTTCTGGCGGTCCTGCCTCCGTTGGCGATCACTGTTTTTGGCGCGGGGGGCGTGGAAAACTTCCCCGCGGTCTTTGCCGGATGGCTTAGACGGGCCCTGGTATTTCTGGTGGTGTCCTGTCCCTGCGCCCTGGTGGTCTCCATTCCCCTTAGCTTTTTCGGGGGAATCGGCGCGGCCTCAAAACGGGGTATCCTGGTGAAGGGGGGCAATTATCTGGATGCCCTGACAAAAACCGGCGCGGCGGTGTTCGATAAAACCGGCACCCTTACCCGGGGAACCTTTTCCGTATCGCGGATTATTCCCGCGCCGCCCCATACCGAAGATACGGTCCTGCGCTACGCCGCCCTGGCGGAAACCAACTCCAACCATCCCATTGCCCTGTCTATCCGCGGGGCGGCCGGGGCCCGGGGTCTTGTTGACGGCTCCGCCGGGGATGACATTGTTTCCTACAGCGAAATAGCCGGCAAGGGAGTCAGATGCCTTTACCGGACCGAAACCCTCCGGGCCGGCAGCCGGGCCCTGCTGGAAGAAGAGGGAATATCCTGCGGGGATTCCGCGGAATATTCCGCCGGTACGGCCGGCACCGTGGTATACGTGGCGGTTAACGGTGAGTATGCGGGGCGGCTGATAATTGCCGACGACATTAAACCGGACAGCAGGACCGCCATTGCGGCCCTGCGCGGGGCGGGGATCAAAACCGTGATGCTGTCCGGCGATTCCCCCTCCGCCGCCGCGGCGGTTGCCGGGGAACTTGGCCTGGACGAGGTCCACGCCGGTCTTTTGCCCTGGGAAAAGGTTGACAAACTGGAAGAACTGAAAAAGAGCGTCGCCCCCCGCAAGCTTGTTTTTACCGGCGACGGGATCAACGACGCCCCGGTCCTGGCGGCAAGCGACATCGGCATAGCCATGGGCGGCCTGGGTTCCGACGCCGCCATAGAATCCGCGGATATAGTCCTAATGACCGACGAGCCCTCCAAACTGCTGGAAGCCATGGCCATAGCCCGGAAAACCCTGGCCATCGTCAGGGAAAACATCGTCTTTGCCCTGGGAGTCAAGGCCGTCCTCCTGGTCCTGGGCGCCCTGGGCATAGCCTCCATGTGGGCCGCGGTTTTTGGTGATGTGGGAGTAACGCTGATTGCGGTAATCAACGCGATGCGGACCCTGGCGGAACGCCGCCGCCGGGTCTGACCCGGACCTGTAACAGCGGCGGCAGCAGGAGGCCGGGCCGCGTACCCATTGCCGGGCGTGGGTTTTTTTACTATATTTTTGTACAGGAAGGCGGCCCATCAGCAGCAAAAAGAGCGAACCTACAAAGAAACAGCCCGTTACCTGGCATACCGCCTTCTACGACGCCATCCGCCTGGAACTCTACCAGTACCGGGACGTTCTGAGCTTTGAGTTTGAGCATCCGCTGAATACCGAGCCGCTCAGGATAGACGTGGTTATCATCAAGAAGGAGAAGGGAGCCGTCATAGAAAAGCCCTTGGGGGCATTATTCAGGGGGGTGAACCTCTTTGAATACAAAAGTCCCCAGGACTATCTGTCGAAGGATGATTTTCACAAGGTTGGGGCCTACGCGCGGTTGTATTCGGTTTTAAACCAGGTAGAGATGACGGATATAACGGTGAGTTTTGTGGAGGAGGGGCATCCGAGGAAGCTGCTTGAATATTTGAAGGAGTACCGGTACGAGGCAGCGGAGCGATGGCCCGGGATATACCATGTATCCGGGGACATCATGCCGGTACAGATAGTAGAGAGCAAACGGCTAAGTGAAGAGGACGACATCTGGCTGAGGGATTTGAGGGGCGGGCTGGATGGGGAACGGCTGAGGAAGGTACTGGAAGCCGGGAAGGGGATGCCGAAGGGATCACCGGTTTCCGCGTATATCAACATGGTATTACGGGCGAATCCCGGCGGGTTACAGGAGGTAATGAGGATGTCGGAAGCGGCGCTTGAAGCGGTATTTGAAGAGTTTGGATTAACCGAGAAATGGGTAGAACAGGGGATAGAGCAAGGGATAGAACGGGGGATAGAGCAGGGGATAGAACGAGGAAGGGAGCAGGGGATAGGACAAGGGGAAGAGAAGGCCAAACTTCTGATAGCGGGGAATCTTGCGAAGATGGGCTGGGGAATAGCGGATGTGGCAAAGGCGACGGAACTGGACGTTTCGAAGCTGCGGGACCTTTACCGCAAGAAGTAATGTCCGGCGGCAGAGCGCCCGGAGAATATAACAGTAATACGGTTTGTGGCTGCGCCCGCTAAAGGCCGGGAGGCTCCGCGCGGGCATAGGGCGCTTTACCATCCAGAAAACTCCGAATTCCGCCGATAGGTATACCAATACAGGGGAATTTTTCTCTAAAGGCCTCCCTTAATTATGGAGGATTTTTTGGTAAAAAATGGTATACTTTACGGTGGGAGATTGAAAAAATTGGTTTCCTTACATATACAAATAATTTTCCTTGCAGTGGTACAGGGCGCCGAGCGGAGTAACGCATGAAGAAGTTTGGGACAGTCGTTGGAATCCTCGTTTTTTGCGCCGGGCTGGGATGGGGGCAAACTGCGACTTATACTTGGACAGATGCGTTGCAAACTGGTGTTTGGGCGGATGATGGTAATTGGACTATTCTCGGTTCTGCTACCTCAAGTGGTCCGGACAGCGATTGCGCTGTTATTATTCCTGTGCTTGATACAGGCACCTATCCTTCTGCAGTTAATCCGGTCTTGCCGGGCCCTCAGTCCCTTTACTCTCTAAAGGTGGATGGCGGCGATTTTGATTTGAGTGGAAACAACTTAACAGTTTCTGGGAATGTAGAGGTTTTAAATAGCGGGGCGCTTGACATAAGCGGTGCAACGGTGAATGTGGGCGGTAACTGGAATTCCGCAACCAGCACGGTAACCTTTGGTTCGTCAACCCTTGTCTTTACCGGCGGTGGGTCCCTGAGTACCGGCGGAAACTTCCTGAATAATGTTACCGTGTCCGGCGGAATTCGTACTGTTGCCTCTGGGGCAATAGGGAATATTGCGGACCTTTCGCTGAGCGGCGCGGGGCGGCTGGAAGCGGCGGGAACCCTGAGCGTTACCGGGGCGTTGGACATGGCCGGGACAAGCTATCTGCGGATGGCCGATGGAGGAAGTTTCGGCGGAGCGGTGACGCTGGCTTCGGGGACGACGATAGATTTTTCCGGGGGGACGGGATTTGCCGGATTGGGCACGTTTGAGAATCTGGTTATCAGCGGCGGGACGCATAACGGAAATCCGGCGGTTAACGGGGATCTTTCGCTGAGCGGCGCGGGACGGCTGGAAGCGACGGGGGCCCTGGGCGTTACCGGGGCGTTGGACATGGCCGGGACAAGCTATCTGCAGATGGCCGATGGAGGAAGTTTCGGCAGCGTGGGGACGCTGGACCCTACGACAACGATAGAGTTTACCGACGGGACGGGATTTGCCGGCTTGGGCACGTTTGCCAATCTGACGATCAGCGGCGGGACGCATACGCTGAGCACGGACATAACGGTAGGTGGAAACGTTACGGTCAATTCCGGTTCACTAAACGGAAATGCCGGGAACATAGAGGTTGGTGGAACCTGGACGGTGCCGGCAGCTTCTTGGACCGCTGGCAGCGGGACAGTCACGTTTAACGGCACTTCGCAGACGGTAAACGGCAGCAACACATTCTACAATTTAATCTGTACCGGCGACACATTGTTTGCGGGCGGCACAACCCAGACTGTGAACGGAACTTTTAATGCCACCTCGGCAACGCTTCTTACTTCGACAAGTACCGCAAAGTGGAAACTTGCAATGCTTACTCCGGCCGATTTTTCCACTACGTCGACTACCCAGATAAGATACTGTGAATCGGTAAATTATCTGGGTAAAGTTAGCGGTACTAACGCCATTAATGGCAGCGATAATATCTGGGTGTTTGCCTTCGGTGATTATGTATGGACAGGAATAATAGATACGGATTGGGCGGTTCATACCAACTGGGATGTAGGACAGAGCCCGCCTGACAACATAGGGGCACACGTCAAAATTCCTGATATTACAAATGATCCGAAATTAGGCGCTGCTGTAAATATAGGGCTTTTAGAATTAACCGCCCCGGGCAGTTTCCTCGAACTTGACGGTAAAAATCTTACCGTAACAGGCCTTGCCAACGCTGGTATAATTCGCTCCCAAGGTATCGAGACTGTGACCGGAGCAGGTACGCCCGGCGGTACGATCAGTTATTATGGGGCGGTCTCCGCAGCGCCGCCCTTTGGAACAGACTATACCAATCTTACCATTGAGCCGACTGCTGACGCAACGGGTATTATAAGTACTCTTGATGTGTCCGGTGTCTTGACAGTCAATACGGAATTACATGCCGCCTCAATAACGGCGGGATCCGCGTCAATCGGCGCTGATATAATAACCACGGGGGCGCAGACCTATAACGGCGCGGTTACGCTGACCGCGGCTGGAACTGATTTTGTTGCCGGTACAAATACGGTAACCTTCAATGATGCGGTAGATGGGGATGCGGCGGGCAGGACATTGACGGTGGGCAGCTCGACACTGGCGACAAAAGCGGAATTCAACGGTGATGTGGGCGGTTCTCTTGTAAGTGTCCATGTATACGGGACGAGCAGTGTAGGGGCCAATGTAACGACTGCGGGGCCGCAGACCTATGACGGGGCGGTCACGCTGACAGCGGACGCCGAATTTACGGCTGGCGGCGGGGATCTTATAACGTTCGGGGATACCGTAGACGGGGCTCATGCTCTAACGGTAAAAATTGCCAACGTACAGTTTGATGATACGGTGGGGGGTGCTTCCGTCGGGACCGCGTTGAACAGCGTGAGCGTAGACGGAACAAGCCTGGTAAACGCCAATATAACGACTACCGGCTCCCAAACCTATACCGGAACAGTAACCCTGGGAGGGACCGGCGATACCAGGACTTTTACCGCCCATAATATCAATGCGGAAATCAAATTTGACGGTACTTCAACGGCAATAACACCGGGTGGAAAAAGCATCTCCGTAAGTGCCGATGTGAGCGGCGGCAAGGTAATTTTTACCGGCGCGGTTTCCGGCGCCGGCGGCGGTACTCCGCCAACAGCCATCACGGTATTAACAGACGAACTGACTATTGGCGCAGCCATGTCCGCCGCCCCCGACAAACATATTGATCTCACCGCGGACACATATACTATTACCTCAGCTGCGGTAAGTACAACCGGAACCGGTATAGTGTATCTCCACGCCAGGACCACCGGAAAGACAATTGAGTTTGGTCCGACCCAGACAACCTTTAGCCCTCCTCCTTTGCACTGGCCTGCCGGTACGGCCGACACATTTATTGACAGCGATAATTTTACCGGCGCCGCAAATGTGACGGTTGGGGGCGCTGCCCAGACCGGTGGTATCTGGCTAACGGTGCTTTCCGCCGGATACAATCTTGCCGCTCAAAATACTAGTACCGGCTTTATTGAGATTCGCAGTTATACCGCTTCCGGAAGCCTTACCCTTAGTTCCGGAACCGGAGGAATTATTTTTTACGGTACAACTCCGGTAACCGTAAATACCGGGGGCGCCCAAACGTATACCGGCCCTTCTGTTTTGATGGAAAAGGTAACCTTCACCTCGTCAGGGCTGGTTTGGTTTACAGGGACAGTTGGCCGTGACGATACAGAGCGTTCTCTCGAAGTTACCAACAATGTCCGGTTTGACGGAACGGTAGGGGGCGCCCTCTCAACGACGGCGTTGAACAGTATAAGCGTTGGCGGGACCAGCGCCATAAATACCACCGGTATGAGGACAACCGATTACCAGACCTATACCGGGGCGGTAACATTGGGCGCTAATGTTACATTTACCGCCGGTACCGGGAAGCTTGTTTGGTTTAAAAATACTGTAGGCCATAACGGTACAGCCCAGTCCTTAACGGTAGTAACCGCTGACGCCCAATTTGACGGACTGGTGGGGGGCGCCCTCTCAACGACGGCGTTGAGCAGTATAAGCGTTGGCGGGACCAGCGCCGTAAATACCACCGGTATGAGGACAACCGGTTACCAGACCTATACCGGCGCCGCGACTCTTGGGGTTGATGGAACAGTCTTTATAGCAGGAACAGACACGGTAACATTCACTGGCGGAGTAAACGGCGATGCAACCACCCGGACGCTTAAGGTAGGCGATTCCAGTACTCTCACAAAGGCGAAGTTTGGCGGCGCCACCGGCGGCGCAAATTTTTTAACCAGTATTGATGTGTATGGTACGAGTGAGGTAAATGCGGGCACTTCGGTAAGTACCACCGGCTACCAGACATACAACGGTCTTACCAATAACGGCTCAGTCCAGCCCGGTGGTCTTTTAACGGTAAACGGTATTACTACCAACAACGCAACCGGAACCATCACTGCCGGGAATATTACCAGCGGGGCCACCGTACCCGTTAACGGGGTAAGTTATTTCAAGGTAATTGACTTTAACGGTAACTATACATCCGCCGCCGCCGGAAATCTTGTCGGTGCTCTTTCTGCCACAGAGAAGCAGCTTATTGTCTTCCGGGGTAACGCCGCCTTCGGCGTTTTTGACCACAAAGAGGACACGGTCCAATTCTCGATCAGTACACTTTCAGTAACGACCCACGACTTAAGCGGGACCGTTACTATGGTCGATGTCTTTATTGATACCGGCAACACCGTAACACTTACATCTGGTACCATAACCCAGACCAACAACAGCCTCACCCTGAATGACAACGCCGTTCTTAATATAACTGCCGGTTCCTGGAAAATGGGAAATACGCCTGCCGGATGGACCATGGGAACTGCGCCGAATGTTAATCCGTCTGGCGAAATTACCACACCTCTCATTCCGTTTAGTACCGGCTTTGCGGGCCTGAGCGGGGAACTTGTTTTTCTGGGAACTTCCGAACTAAAAACGATGGATTTTTATACCAGAAAGAACGCTTCGGTCCCGGATATTCACACCGTCACACTACCCGCAGGTACGTCCGATATGGCGACGATCACCGCCTCCGGCAATGTCGTGATAAATCAAACCTTTTCAGGCGATCTCCTAAAATCCACGCTTGTCATGACCGGCAGTGACAAACAGCTGATTCTGCGGCGGGTCGATCCCGTACCGGCATTTGGGTCAAAGGCCGCTGTAAACCTGGGACATTTTACTGGTGAGGCAGGCGGGATCGGGACAATAATTAATTCCGATATAATTGTCAGAGGTAACGTTACCTTTATTTCGGGCAGTGTCCTGCGGGCTGGTCCTTCATCCTCCAGTGCCTGGCACATTCAGGTCTTTGGTAACTGGATTCAGGCATCCAGCGGTCTAGGTATTCCCAGCTCATCTGACACACACGGAAACTTTATTAAACAGCACAGCGTCGTGGAATTTGGTGATCATAGCTTATTCGGCGATACCTATGTCATAGTCGGTAATACGACTTTTTATCAACTGGTTTGTTATGAAAAAAACGCGACTTTACAGTTTGCCAATTTACCCCATAAACATTTTGTGGAGCATAAATTCTCGGTATTTCCTTCTAATGATCCTTACCCCGCTGATTTTAAAGCCCAAAGTTCAAGTTTTGGTGTAAGCGAGATGATGACTGTAACCCGGCTGATAGACGCCGGATTAACGCCGCCCTACGGGTCAGCTCCCCATGCCGTACCTCCGATGACTCCTTCTGATTTTGTGAGTTATCCTGCTGCTGAAGGCTACTTCTGGTATTTTGAGCTTGCTCCGGGTGGCGAGATGGAAACAAACTGGCTTTCCCTTTATTACAGTTTTTCTTCAAAGCGGGTTCCCTTGCCGCCCGCTTCCGCTGCGTCTACCTGGCGTGTAGATGCCGGGCCCTATTATGACACAGAGACTCCGGATCCTAATCTTGGGGTACCCGCCGGTACGGGCGGCTCCTATTACAACGTCAATTGGTATGTGGGCAATAAATTTTATTACGGTTTTACCGAGGATTCCGACGGAAACGGCAGGATAGACAGGCTTCGGCTGCAGGCCGCTTTTGAACTGTTAAATTACTATCCGTCCTATGATCTCAATTTTCCGAATGCGGATGCCCTTGAAGGTTTCGCTGTTGAAGTGTGGGATGACAGCGGCAATAAGTATACCGTTACGAGCTATGAACGGGCAGATCTCCCACGAACAGGTCCTGCGCCCAATCCTACAAGCAGAATGGATTGTCTGTACGTTTTTCTTGAGGAAAAACCCTATTCGGACGGCGGCGCGGTTCTCCACTGGAGAATTATTTCAAACGATAAACTCAGGGATATGGCTACGCGGGGCGTTCCAATCGGCGAACCGGGAGATACGGACAAGAGCGCTGTTGACGGCGCTCCGAGCCTTTCAGGAGTTTGGGATACGGTTCCTCCCCGTATTAATTATGCTCTTACCATTCCGGATTCCGCCAGGAACGAGATATTTTTCCAGATGTCGGAACCGGTAGATGTTTCTTTGCCCATTGTCAATTCGGTTGAGACAAAAACTCTCAATTCTGAATCATCGTTTACCTATGGATCGGAATTTGTCCTTCAAATTGATGCGCCGTTTACCGTTTCCGCACTCGCAGTTCTCCTCCTGCCAAAATTTACTCTCAAGGCTACAGTGCAGGATTTGGCCGCCCCTGCCGTCGATCTCCGTAACAGCTCGGGAATTTCCTATGCGTACAGATTTCCGCCGCCAAAGTATCCGGTAGATTATACTTATTCCGATTATAAGTTCGTTCAAAATAACAATTTTGCCGTTGCCGGTACGGTACCAATTCCGAATCTTATACAAGTGGTGGATCACCGCGTTACCGATGTCCTTATCTCTGTCCCTCCCACAAAAACAGACGATACCCAGTACTTTGTCTGGCCCCTCTGGGCAAAGTATAAGGACAGCCAAACTCTTGTCTCCAATCAGCTGGGTACTGTTCCTGGAAGCGGTTACGGCTATATGGCTCCCGGTACAGGGGACAGGCCTTTTAACGAAAGCGAGGTTATTTGGGATTTTACCGGAAAACGTTTTCTGGAACATTTCGGTACGATTAGTCTTCAGGCGCGAATAAAAGACAGTTTGTCTCCTTTTCCCAATCAGGTAATATTTGGGTTTAATGTTCCGGAGGATCACAGGGCTTCCGCGGTTCACGGACCGCGGGGCCTATGGCTTCCTACCTCTCCTTCTTCTGAGTTCGTAAATATGGTCCCTTATTTTTATTCCTCCCCTCCTTCTCCGTCTCTATCGAACAGCAATCCGCTGTTTAATTTTGACTTGGACAAGACCCAATATCCTGCAAGCAAGGCAATCGTGGACTTCTTTTTCCACATGGACGGGACCCCCCCGGACCTTTTTGCCGGCCGCCTTGACATAGCCCCCGGAGAAGCTATCCCCTCCTCCTGGTACCGCCTGGTCAGGCCCTTTACCTTTGAACTGCACGACATAACCCGTCAGCGGGGGGGCGTTACGATCCTTAACAATGTGATCAACTCCGCAAAACGGGAGCGGGTGTTCCTGGACTACCGGCTTACCAAGTCGGGCCGGGTAACCGTACAGGTCTTTACCCTGGACGGAAACCTGGTAAAGGCCCTGGTCAGGGAAAGCCAAAGCGCCAAGGATACCTACTACCGGGTTTCCTGGGACGGTACCAACAACGGCGGCCGGCCCGTAGCCAGGGGCATGTACTTTATCCGCATCGTGGCCCCGGAGATCGACGAAATCCGCAAGGTCATGGTGGTCAAGTAAGGGCGGGCAGGGAACCGGATGGAACAGAAAAAAGCCGCCTTTGCCGCGGTGGTGGGCCGGCCTTCGGCGGGAAAGTCCACCCTGGTCAACCTGCTCTGCGGCAGCAGGGTCGCCATTGTAAGCCCCGTGCCCCAGACCACCAGGAACGCCATCCGGGGCATTGTGAACCGAGACCGGGGCCAGCTGGTACTGGTGGATACCCCGGGGATGCATCTTTCCGGTAAAAAGTTCAACCGCCGCCTGAGCGAAACGGCTGTTCGTTCCGCCGGGGAAGCGGACATCGTCCTGTATGTGCTGGACGCTTCCCGGGCTCCCGGTTCCGAAGAAGAAGCGGTTGCCGCGCAGCTGGCCCGCCGGAACATCCCCAATCCCTCCGACGGGACCGTTCCGGCGTTTCCTGTTCTGGCGGCGATAAACAAGATGGACCTGCCCGCCGCGGACTATGGGCGGACCAGGGAATTCCTGCGCCGCGCCGTGCCCGCCCTGGACGACAGCCGGTGCTTTCCTGTGTCGGCGGAAAAAAACGAAGGGGTGGAAACCCTGCTTTCAAAACTGTACGATCTGGCCCCCGAAGGGACTCCCTTTTACCCGGAAGAATACTATACCGATCAGGAAGTTGATTTCCGGATTGCCGAAATCATCCGGGGAGCCGCTTTGCCCCATCTCCGCCAGGAGCTGCCCCATTCGATCTATGTGGAAGTGGCCGACCGGGAATTCCGCGGCGGCCCGGAACCGGGCGGTCCGGGGCGCGGCGGACAAAAGCTCTGGGTCAGGGCCTTCATTATCTGCGAACGGGAATCCCAAAAGGGGATGATAGTAGGCAGGGGCGGTACGATTGTCAAAGCTATCGGCGAAGCTTCCCGCAGGGAACTGAACCGGATCTTTGACTGGAAGGTGGAACTGGACCTGCGGGTCAAGACCGGCAAAGACTGGCGGCATAACGACGCATTGCTGCGCAAATTACTGGACCGGTAAAACTTTATTCGCAGTGGGGTCTAATACCCGAGAACCCGCTTGCGCGGGGGAGCTTTAGGGCGGGGAGGTTCATAAAACCGGATTTTTTTATCCCGCAAGAAACCCGTCTATCCGCGCCAGGAGTTCCCCATAGCTGTCCACCCAGGGAATATCGGCGTTCCCGTTCCGGATGGCCTCGGGGGCCCGGAACAGGCATCCCGCTTTGGCTTCCCGAATCATCAGCAGATCGTTAAAGGAATCCCCCGCGGCAAAAACTTCCATGTTAAGGGATGCCAGGGCCCTGACGGCAAGCTGCTTTCCGCTTTTTTGGCGGAGCGTATAGCCGGTGATGTTCCCCGCTTCATCGGTTTCCAGGCTGTTGCAGAACAGGGTGGGCCAGCCCAGCTTTTTCATCAGGGGCTTGGCAAACTCTTTATAGGTGTCGGAAAGGATAATAAGCTGAGTCCTTTCCCGCAGGGCTTCGGTAAATTCGGCGGCCCCTTCCAGCGCTTCCATGCCGCTTATTACCCGTTGTATATCGGGGAGCGTAAGCTTGTTTTTGGCGAGCAAATCAAGCCGGAACCGCATCAGTTTGTCATAGTCGGGCTCGTCCCTCGTAGTACGCCGCAGTTCGGGAATCCCCGCCGCTTCCGAAAAGGCTATCCAAATCTCGGGGACCAAAACCCCTTCAAGATCAAGGCAGACCATATGCATAAGGGAAGGATAGCATAAAAAAAGCGAAGGAGTATACTGTTACCATGGACTCCCCCGGCGCTTCCACACTGAGCGTTTCCACACTGGACGTTGCCAATCCCTTTGGGGCGCCGATATATTACCGGGAAACCCTTGCCAGTACCATGGACGAGGCCCGTTCCCTTGCCGGGCTTTCGGGGAACGCGCCCCACGGTACGGTCATTGCCGCCGGCTGCCAGACCGCGGGCCGGGGCCGGGGAGGCCGCTTTTGGAACACGAAAAGGGGAAGCCTTCCCTTTACGGTGATCCTCCGGTACCCCGGCGCGATTCCTCCGGGTCTTACGCTCCGGGCCGGCCTTGCCCTTTCCCTGGCTATAGAGGATTTTATGGAGGATTTTGCCGCCGCGGCCGGCCCGGTCCGGGAAAGCCCCGTGGGCCGGGTTCAGGTAAAGTGGCCCAACGACATCATGCTGATTCAGAAAGACGGCCGGGGGAAAAAGGCCGCCGGCGTACTTGCCGAAGCCGGTTTTCCAGGCGGTTCCCGCGGCGGCGTGGTGTACCTGGGCATGGGCGTTAATGCCGCCCAAAGGGAATTCCCCCCGGAGCTGGCGGAAAAAGCCTGCAGCATTGCCGGAACCCTGTACCCGGCGGAAAAGCCCGGCGCGGAAAGGGCGGCTTATACGGCGGCTTATGCCGCGCTTGAGGAAAGGCGCTTTATCCTGCTGGGGGGGATCCTCGCCCGGCTTTACGCGGAACTGGGGATAGACAAAAATGCCGCCGCCGGGCAGGGCTGGCGGGAACGGCTCCTTGAGCGGCTCTATATGCGGGGAAAGCAGGTGCGTTTTATCCCCGGCGCGGCCGGTTCAGGCGGCGCGGTTGAAGGAATCCTGAAAGGCATCGGCGGGGCCGGGGAACTGCTCATTGAGGTTAACGGGACAATCCGGTCCTTTATTACCGGCGAACTTGAGGTTTACGAAAGTTTTAAATATATTTAAAATATTTCTTGACAATCATTTTTTTTTAAATATACTTAAAATATGTTTGAAAGGGATTTTTACCTTCAAAGACTCGTCTCGTTTCGGGGTACGGCGGAATTGATAAAGGTAATTACCGGTATCAGGCGCTGCGGTAAATCCTCCCTTCTGGAACTGTACAGCGCTTATTTGGCAAACCACGGGGTCAAGAACAGTTCCATACTAAAAATCAATTTTGAAGACCTGGAATGGAGCGGCATAGGGTCGGCCTCTTCCCTGCATGACTTTATAAAAAAGAACAAGGCAAAAAGAGGAAAGACCTATGTGCTTCTTGACGAGGTACAGAAAGTCAACGAATGGGAGAAGGCGGTTAATTCCCTTAGGCTTGATAGAAATTTGGACCTGTACATTACCGGTTCCAACACCTATATGCTCAATTCAAGCCTTTCAACGCTGCTTTCGGGCCGCTATGTTGAAATAAAAATGCTGCCCCTTTCCTTTGCCGAATTCCTCGTATTCATCGGGAAAGCCAGGCCCCGGCGTTCCCGGGAAGAGTGGTTTGAGCAGTATATGACCCAAGGGGGCTTCCCCGGTCTGTTTGTGTTTAACCCGGGGCAGGGAAATGATGGGCCCCTAAAGAACAGACCCGCGCAAAACGGGCTCTCTCTTCTTTTCCGGGAATACCTTTCCGGTATTTACAACACCGTGGTGATGAAAGACATCATTACGATGAATCAAATCCGGGATGTTGACATCCTTGAAAAGATAATTTTGTTTCTTGCCGATAATATCGGCTATGTGGTGTCCGCAAAGAAAATCGCCGATTATCTAACCAGCACGGGAAGAAAGGTAAGCAGCTATACGGTGGATAACTATATAAAGATGCTGGAAAACGCGTACCTTTTTTACCGTGTGCGGCGTAGCGATATCAAGGGTAAGAACCTGCTGTCCACCAACGACAAATTTTTTATTGTTGATTTGGGACTGCGGTGGTTCCTCAAGGGAAAACAAACCGATTTTGGCAGCGCGCTTGAAAACATCGTTTACTTTGAACTGCTCAGAAAAGGCTACAACGTTGCTGTGGGAAAATTCGATTCCCTGGAGATTGATTTTGTCGCGTCAAACGAAACGGAACGAATATACGTTCAGGTAACATCCACAATGGCAGAGGTCCGGGTTCGGGAACGGGAACTGTTACCGCTAAAGAAAATCCGGGACAACTACAAAAAGGCGGTTCTTTCCATGGATCCCCCAAGTCCCTTTACCGATATTGAAGGCATATTCCATTACAACATCATTGACTTTTTACTGGGAAAAGCCCGGCTTTAGCGACATCGACATGGACGTTGCCTTCGGATGCCACGGATGGCATCCCACAGTAAATGACCAAAATGCGAAGCATTTTGGATCGACATGGATGTCGCCTCTTGCCGGAAATCATTCCCTCTGTTACTATACAATCATGTTGGATTATCGTTTTATTGTTGATAACATCGACGCTGTTAAAAAGAACATAGAAAACCGCTTTATGAAGGCTGACGCCGATGCGGTGGTACGGCTTTTTACCAAACGTACCGCTCTTGCTACGGCCATTCAGGACCTTCAGCAGAAGCGCAACGCCAACGCCGACGCCATGAAAGGCAAAATGGAGCAGGCCGAACGGCAGCGGCTTATTGAAGAAGGCAAAAAGCTTAAGGATGAAATTGCCGCCGTCGATACGGAGCTTTCGGAGCTTGAGGCGGAACTTGAGACCGAAGCGCGGCGCATTCCCAAT